>JBBIVA010000016.1:0-38348 GCA_037439945.1 Marinilabiliaceae bacterium | reverse complement strand
GGTTAATCCCTGCTAAGTCATTAGTTCATTGTCTTTCTAATGACTAATCCGGGTTTATATTACTCCATCCATATTTAAATGGTAAATATTGATTAATACCGAATAATATTGTTATTGGATTATTTAAACTCAGATAAATAATTTTGATTTAAGTAATTAGAAAGAACTGGTATTTAAGCAAAAAGTAATTAATTATGTTAATTATTTGAAAAATAACAAGAAGCATTCAGCTAGATAATTATATTTTTTAAATTTTTGCCAACAAATCATAATCTTCTGCCCCTGTAATTAATACGTTATAAAATGAACCAATATTAAGTGGAATTTTTGAAGTAATCAGTACCTCAGGGTCAACTTCAGGACTGTCAAATTCACTTCTTCCAACAAAAATTTCCCCTTCCTGCCTGTCAATAATTACTTTAAGTTCTTTTCCTGGTTTTGTTTCATTAATTTGCCTGCTTATACCATTCTGAAGTTCCATAATAATATTGGCCCTCTCCTGCTTAACAACCTGTTTAACATCATCTTTATAGTTTTTCCAGGCAAAAGTATCTTCCTCGTGTGAGTAAGGAAAAACTCCAAGTCGTTCAAATCGTGTTTGTTCAACAAATTGTGTCAGCTCAAAAAAATCGGCATCTGTTTCGCCGGGAAAACCAGTAATTAATGTAGTTCGTAAATGAATTCCGGGAACTTTGTTCCGTATATTATCTATTAATTCTAGAGTCTCATTTTTTGTAACATTTCTTCTCATGGCTTTAAGCATAGGATCGGAAATATGCTGAAGAGCCATATCAAGGTATTTGCAAACTTTTGGATTTTGTTCCATTACATCAAGCACATCCATTGGAAAACCTGCCGGATATGCATAATGAAGCCGAATCCATTCAATTCCATTTATTTCTGATAAAGAGTTAACTAATTTGGCCAGCAACTTTTTTCTATATAAATCAATTCCGTAGTATGATAAATCCTGTGCTATTACCTGTATTTCCTTAACTCCTTTATTGGCAAGTCTCTGAGCCTCATCAATTAGGCTTTCTATTGTCCTTGATTTATGTTTGCCTGTTATTATTGGAATGGCACAATATGAACAAATACGGTTGCAACCTTCCGATATTTTCAGGTATGCATAATGATTAGGTGTGGTTATACTCCGTTCATTACGTAAATCGGACCTGTAATCCATTCCAAGATCAGAAATGATCTCTTTCCAGTTTAATTTGCCATAAAACCTATCGACTTCAGGGATTGAAACCCCTAATTGTTCAAAATACCTTTCAGAAAGGCAGCCCATAACAATAAGCTTCTCAATTTTTCCAGTTTTTCGGGCATGTGCGAAAGCAAGAATAGTGTCAATAGACTCTTCTTTGGCATCACCAATAAACCCGCATGTATTAATTATAGCAATATTTCCCCTGGGGTTAGTAGAATCGTGTTCTACCGAAAACCCCCCTGCTTCAAACTGTTTGATGAGCAATTCAGAGTCAACCAGATTTTTAGAACATCCTAAAGTTACCACATCTACCTTTCTCCTGGCCATAAAAACTTTTAGTTCAAATGTTATTTAACTATATAAACGGCTGCAAAATTTTAATTCCCAAACAGTGAATCAACGAAGGCATTTCTGTTAAACAGCTGTAAATCATCTATTCCTTCACCAATGCCTATGTATTTCACTGGAATTTTAAACTGATCGGATATACCTATTACTACCCCGCCTTTGGCCGTGCCATCCAGTTTGGTAATAGCAAGAGCATTAACTTCGGTGGCAAGGGTAAATTGTTTTGCCTGTTCAAAGGCATTTTGTCCTGTTGAACCATCAAGGATAAGTAATATTTCGTGTGGGGCATCCGGCACAATTTTTTGCATCACTTTTTTAATTTTTGATAGTTCACTCATCAGGTTAACTTTATTGTGCAATCTTCCGGCAGTATCAATAATAACAACATCAATGTTTTGCGATTTTGCCGAACTTAATGTATCAAAAGCTACAGATGCCGGGTCAGCGCCCATTTTTTGTTTAACAAGGGGTACATCAACCCTTTTTGCCCATATTTCCAATTGGTCAATTGCGGCAGCCCTAAAAGTATCGCCTGCGCCAAGCATTACACTTTTACCTGCACTTTTAAATTTTTGCGCCAATTTTCCTATTGTAGTAGTTTTCCCAACACCGTTAACTCCAACAACCATTATAACGTATGGGGAATTCACACCTGTGATATCAAATTCATCAAATTCCTGGGTTTGATTTTCGGCAAGCATGGCAACAATTTCTTCCTTAAGGATTTTATCAAGTTCACCCGTATTCATGAATTTATCCCGTGAAACTCGTTGTTCTATCCTTTCAATTATTCTAATGGTAGTATTAACTCCAACATCTGAGCTAATAAGAACCTCTTCCAGTTCATCGAGAATCTGTTCATCAACTCTTGAGCGGCCAACAACAACCCTGGTAAGCTTTTTTAATACGCTTTCCTTTGTTTTTGCAAGCCCTTCATCGAGCTTTTCTTTTTTAGCGCGATTAAAACTATCGAAAAGTCCCATATATATTTGTATATTATAGTTTTCAACTTAACTTAAATAATTACCTGATAAAATATTTAAGGTCAATTCCTTCATATTTATAAAGGCAAAGATAGTCAATATTGTTTTAGTGAAAATCTTATCTTATTGTATAGTATGGTTATATAATAAAAAAGCCCCCTAAAAAGAGAGCTTTTTTACAATCTGTTATAAAATTCTATTTTTTATCAAAGAATTCTTTTACCATTTCGTTTGGTACAATCTCTGAACGAAAACTGTATGCTCCGCTTTTTGATGATTTTACCATTTTAATTACGCGGGTATGACCTTTACCCGAACCTTTTTGTAATGTTGCAACTACTTTCTTTGCCATGACTTACAATTTACTTGATTTCACGATGTACAGTCATACGTTTAAGTATGGGGTTGTACTTTTTTAATTCCAACCTTTCAGGGGTGTTTTTACGGTTTTTTACGCTAATATAGCGTGAAGTACCGGGTTGCCCGCTTTCTTTATGCTCAGTGCATTCCATAATAACCTGAATTCGGTTTCCTTTTCCTTTTTTTGCCATTTCTTAGTTCCTCCTGATTAAAAATTAGAAATCAAACCTTTTTCCTGAGCAGATTTAATGGCTGCATGAATTCCAATTTTGTTTATCAGGCGCAGACCTGATGCTGATACCTTCAGACTAACCCATACATCGTCGTTAGGTAAATAGAATTTCTTATGAAAAAGATTAGGATCGAACCTTCTTTTGGTTCTTCTTTTAGAGTGGGAAACATTGTTTCCTACCATAAAACTCTTTCCTGTTATTTGACAAACTTTTGACATTGCTCTTCCTATTTTCTGTGCATTTTTCAAACAGAGCGCAAAATACGTGATTTTCTTTCAAAAAAACAAATTGTACATTCTTTATTTATCTATTTTTTTATTGGTTATTTGATACATAAGAATTTTCAATACTAAAATATAATTAATTTAATGATTTAGGTATATTATGTAATTACCTTTATTATAAAATATTATATTTTTTTAAGTGCAAATTCTCCGATTTTTATTTTGCACTTAAATCTCCCAACAAATAGTTGCAATGGCCTGATATTGCTTTTTTATATTTTAAAAAAACTTTCAAAAATAAATTAGAAATTAAATTAAACAAGTTCGATATAACTGATATTAATTTTTTGGGTAAAACTTATTTATAACTCCTTTTCCTCAATAAATTTTTTAAGCATAATTATTGCTGTTTCTGATGACCTTATAATTGTGGTTTCCCTGTTTGGCCCGAATTGGAATTTGCGGCTTATTACTTTTCCTTTTCCGGCCCACGCAATCCAAACGGTTCCAACTGGTTTTTCATCAGATCCACCTGTTGGGCCAGCTATACCGGACGTGGCAATTGAGTAATCTGTTTTAAATTTGGTACAAATTCCTGAAACCATTTCTTCAACAACCTGACGGCTTACTGCACCAAATTTAACAATACTATCTTTTTTAACCCCCAAATCATTGATTTTAACATCATCGGAATATGCAATTACTCCCCCTTTAAATATTTTGGATGCTCCGGGTATGGATGTTAGCCTGTGGCAAATAAAACCTCCTGAGCAGCTTTCGGCACATGAAAGTGTTAAATCATGATTAAATAATAACTTCAATAAAGCTTCATCATATTTCTCATCATCAAATCCATATATATTATTACCAATAATAGGGTAAAGCTCATTTACTTTACAATTTATTGTATTATTAATTAAGGTTGCATCATGTCCGGTACCTGTTAACCTTAACCTTAATTTACCTGGTGATGGTAAATAGGCAACTTTGATAAAATCAGGTATTTGGTTTTCCCATTTTGTAAGCATTTCAGCTAAAACCGCTTCAGGGATATTAAGTATATGTACAGTTTTGTGGATTATAACACCTGGCGAATATTTATCCCTAAGTAAAGGTATAATATTTTTATCCATGGCGTTTTTCATCTCTGATGGAACTCCGGGCATAGATATTACCAATACCCCTGAATGGTTAAAACACAAAATTGGAGCTGTTCCAACACTATTTCTTATAACTGTACAATTCTCAGGCACCATTGCCTGTTTTCGGTTTAATTCGTTAATATTTTTTAACCTGCCTTTTAAAAATGTTTCAATATCACCAAATACAATATGATTGAAAACCAGTTTTGTTTTGAAAAATTTACAAAGAGCCTCTTTGGTAATATCATCCCTTGTTGGCCCTAATCCACCGGTTAATAAAACTATTGGCGACCTACGTGTGGTTTCCTTTAATATATCCAGTATATCACTTTCTGAGTCGCCAATTGAAGTTATCCTGTTAACCCTAAATCCGGCTTCATTCAGTTTTTGCCCCATCCATGCGGAGTTGGTATCAATAACCTGACCAATTAATAATTCATCGCCAATTGTTATAATCTCAACCTGCATATAATATTTTATTTTAAAAGTATTACTTTAAATACATTTGTATAATTAAAATATAATTAACAATATATAAAAAATATTTTTAAACAATTTCTGTTGGTAATTGGTTATTAATAATAACAATTACCATCGATTATAATATTATTATATTTACACTACTATCCAATAAAAAGTTGTTTTGTCCCTAACGGGACAAAAGTTCAATTCTCAATTAAGTGTTTTACCGATCTTTAGTCCCTAACGGTACTGTGCCGTCAGGTACCGAATATCGGTAAAGATGAATCGACCCCAATTTTCAGTGTCCTGTAGGGACACCGCAATTAGTTGGCATTATAGCATCTTATCGAAAAATTTATCGGACAGTAGTGTTATATTATATACAAATGAAAACTTATAATTATTAAAGGTAATTTAAATTACCCAAAACAGATTGAAATACCTTTGTTAAATCAAATTTTAACGTCCAGTGCTTCAAGCCTTTTTAACAGGGGTGGATGTGAATAATTGAAAAATACAAACCAGGGATGCGGTGTCGGGTTGCTTAACGAAGATGCAGAAAGTTTTTTTAGCGCCGATTGGAGTGCTATTGCGTCGGCATATTTTGATGCGAACGCATCGGCTTCATACTCCTGCTTACGCGACAAAATGGTCATGCCTAAACCCAGAATTGCACTTATGGGTGTGTAAAGCAAACCAAAACCCAATAAACCAATGTGAAAAGAGGGTACAGTAACTCCAAGAGCATTTGAAATTGCCGGATGATTAACAAACCATCCCAGTAAAAATAAAGTCACTCCCGCCTGTCCAACTCCTAAAAGAGTTCCCCTGATAACATGCTTTAACTTGTAATGCCCTATTTCATGGGCCAGGACAGCAACTATTTCTTCTTTTTTTAAATCATTAATAAGTGTATCGTATAATACAATACGTTTGTTTTTACCAAAACCACTAAAAAAGGCATTAGCTTTGGTTGATCTTTTCGACCCATCCATAACAAAAACATTATCAAGGTTAAAACCTGCTTTTGAGCTCATTTCCTCAATTGATGAGCGCAGTTCACCATTTTCCAGAGGGGTTTGTTTGTTAAAAACTGGAAGTATTATGGTTGTGTAGAATTTACTTATTCCGACTAAAAAAATGGCTAATACTACCCAGGCGTAAAGCCAAAAATAACTTCCGGCCCAATTAAAAAACCATATTACAATAAACAATAACAATCCCCCAATTAATGCACCAAGAAATAATGATTTAAGAATATCGGTTATAAATGTTAATGGTGTAGTTTTATTAAAACCAAATTTTTCTTCAATCACAAAAGTATCAAAAATTGAAAATGGTATTGATAGTAAGGTTGATACTAAGCCTATTACTCCAAAGAACAAAAGAGGCTGCCAATATTGATTTTGCGAAAAACCCTTTATTAACGAATCTAAATATGCAAAGCCATTGAACCATAAAACTATAACTATTAACAGCAATGAAAAAGCTGATGACAATAACCCAAATTTGTAGTTTATTATCCGATATTTCTTTTGTTGCTGGAACTTTTCATCAGGATAAACATCAGTAAGCTTATCTGGTACTTTACTACTCCAGCTTCTGCGGTTTAATTCACCAAGAAAAAAATCCCAGATAGCACCAAAAATAATAATTGAGAGTATAACAATTAAAAGAATATTCATTGTATTAACTTATAAAAAAGGGAGCCCTGGATTATTCCAATATCCCCAGGCTCCATATTTCAAAAAATTTAAAATGCTTTTTATTTATTTTTTAACTACATTATTATCAGGCTTAAATGGCTTATTAATTGCATTAAAAATTAAATAGGTTCCCCATACAATAAAAGGAATACTTAACCATTGTCCCATATTTAAACTCATTGACGCTTCAAAAGTCTCCTGATCTTCTTTAATAAATTCTATGAAAAACCTGGTTGCAAAAATGCCAATTAAAAACAACCCGAAAATAAGGCCCTGCCTCAATCTGGCATTTGTACGCCAATACATATAAAATAAAACCACAAACGTAACAAGGTAGGAAAAAGCTTCATATATCTGGGTGGGATGCCTGGGCAATTCCGGATTTATAATTCCGGTTCCCTTAATAAAAATAAAACCCCAAGATACGTCAGTAATTTGTCCAACAATTTCAGAATTCATTAAATTACCCAGACGAATAAAAACAGCCGCCAATGCCACAGGGACCACTAATTTATCCATGGTCCAAAGCATAGGTTTTTTGGTAACATTTCTTGAATATAACCAAATTGCAATTAATATGCCTATTGCCCCGCCATGGCTTGCCAGTCCTCCCTGCCAGATTAAAAGAATTTCACCCGGGTTTTGTAAATAATAATCCCACCCATAAAAAAATACATGGCCCAGCCTGGCGCCCACTACTGTTGATACAACAACATAAATAAAAAGGGAATCCATCCATTTTTCGGGGGCATTTTCATGTTTAAACATTTTTTCAACGATATAATACCCAAGTAAAAACGAAATGGCAAAAAACAATCCGTAATATCTTACTGATAAGGGCCCAAGGGAAAAAATTTCAGGATTTGGGGCCCATGTTATGTAATTAAAAAGTATCATAACAATATTTTAAAAATGTTTATTATTCAAGAAAAAGCAAATGTGCTAATTACCATGACATTGTTTATATTTTTTACCGCTACCGCATGGGCAAGGGTCGTTACGCCCCACTTTTTTCTCAACTCTTACAGGCTGGGTAACAGCTTCCCTTCGGTTTCCCTCCTGACGATTCGGGTTTACACCTGCCAAAGGATCATCTTTGGTGGTTCTCAAATTACTTAAATCAGTCCGGCGCCTGGTTTCTGCCTCTCTAACCTGGCTTGCATCACGAATCGGAATATGTGCCTTTGCCAATGATGAAACAACAAGCCTGTTATTTTTATCTACCATGGTTTTAAACAGGTTAAACGACTCAAATTTATAAATAAGAAGAGGGTCTTTCTGTTCATATGATGCGTTTTGAACCGCCTGTTTTAAATCATCCAATTCCCTTAGGTGTTCCTTCCAGGCCTCGTCAATCGTTACAAGCATCATTGCTTTCTCGTATGACCGTGCCAATTCTTTTCCTTTAGATTCATATGCTTTTTTCAGATTTGTTGTTATCTGAAAAATACGTTGGCCGTCTGAGATTGGAACTACAATATTTTCATAGGTTGCTGATTTATTTTCAAATACATCTTTTATAACCGGGTATGACTGGTTTGCCATGGCTTCAACTTTACGCTGGTAGCTTCCCCAAACCTTTCCGTACATATTTTCAACCATTTCTTCGGGTTTACCCTTAAGGAATTCTTCTTCTGAATATGGAGTATCACTTGAAAACACCCTGATTAAATCCATTTTAAAGGCATCAAAATCACCCGACTGATGATTTTCTTCAACCAGTGAATCTATTGTATCAAACATCATATTAGAGATATCTCCCTGAATTCTTTCCCCGAATAAAGCATGGCGGCGTTTAGTATATATAACTTCTCTTTGCGAATTCATTACATCATCATACTCCAGCAAACGTTTACGAATTCCAAAGTTATTTTCTTCAACTTTTTTCTGAGCCCTCTCTATGGAATTGGTAATCATTCTGTGTTGTATCATTTCCCCATCAGGAATACCCAGCCTGTCCATATACTTTACAAGGCGGTCGGAGCCGAAAAGTCGCATTAGATCATCTTCCAGGGATACAAAAAACTGTGATGAACCAGGGTCGCCCTGACGTCCTGATCTACCACGTAACTGGCGGTCAACACGCCGTGATTCATGTCTTTCAGTTCCGACAATTGCCAAACCTCCGGCATTTTTAACTTCTACGCTAAGCTTAATATCAGTACCACGTCCGGCCATATTGGTTGCAATTGTAACAACCCCCCTGCTACCGGCCTCAGCAACAATTTCGGCTTCGCGCTGGTGCAATTTGGCATTTAACACATTATGTTTAATACCCCTGATTTTTAGCATCCGGCTTAAAAGCTCAGATACTTCAACCGATGTTGTACCAACCAATACGGGCCTTCCAAGACCAACAAGCGTTACAATTTCATCGATTACTGCATTATATTTTTCACGTTTTGTTTTATATACTTTATCATCCATGTCTTTTCTGACAATGGGTTTATTCGTTGGAATTACTACAACGTCAAGTTTATAGATGTTCCAGAATTCTCCTGCTTCAGTCTCAGCAGTACCTGTCATACCGGCTAATTTGGAATACATCCTGAAATAGTTCTGAAGGGTAATTGTAGCATAGGTTTGTGTTGCAGCTTCAACCTTAACCCGTTCTTTGGCTTCAATGGCCTGGTGCAAACCATCGGAATACCTCCTGCCTTCCATTATACGCCCCGTTTGTTCATCAACAATTTTTACCTTATTGTCAATTACAACATATTCAACGTCCTTTTCAAACATTACATACGCTTTAAGCAACTGATTTATAGTATGTACCCTCTCCGATTTTACTGAATAGTTTTGCAATAATTCATCCTTTTTTAATAGTTTTTGATCTTCGGAAAGGCCTGAAGTTTCAAGCTTGGCAATTTCAGACCCAATATCGGGCAAAACAAAAAACTGTGGATCGTCTGATGTGCCTGTTATTAAATCAATTCCTTTATCAGTTAACTCAACCGAATTGGTTTTTTCGTCTATTATGAAGCATAGCGGGTCAGTAACAATATGCATATTTTTATTGTTCTCCTGCATGTAGAAATTTTCGGTTTTCAACATTCGTGCCTTTACCCCATGTTCACTTAAAAATTTAATAAGGGGTTTGTTTTTTGGCAATCCTTTAAAAGCCCTGAGCAATTGTAAGGAACCTTCTTCAATTTCTTTCTGGTCCTCAGATTTAAGTTTTTGTTTTGCATCGGCCAGATAACGGCTCACAATATTACGTTGTTCATCAACCAGTTTCTCAACTTTATGCCGGAGTTCAAGAAACAGCTGATCGTCACCTTTTGGTATCGGACCTGAAATTATTAATGGTGTACGGGCATCATCAATCAAAACGGAGTCAACTTCATCAACAATACCAAAATTGTGGCTGCGTTGAACCAAGTCATCAGGCGAAAGAGCCATATTATCCCGCAGGTAATCAAATCCAAACTCGTTGTTAGTACCAAATGTAATATCAGCATGATAGGCTTTGCGGCGCGCAGGTGAATTGGGTTGGTGTTTATCAATACAATCAACGCTAAGGCCATGGAACATATATAATGGCCCCATCCATTCAGAGTCACGTTTTGCCAGGTAATCGTTCACAGTAACAACATGTACCCCTCTACCTGATAAAGCATTAAGGAAAACAGGCAATGTTGCTACAAGTGTTTTTCCTTCACCGGTTGCCATTTCGGCAATTTTACCCTGATGTAAAACAACACCTCCAATTAACTGAACATCGTAATGTATCATTTCCCATGAAATGGTGTTGCCACCTGCCAGCCAAGATTTTTTATAGATGGCGTTATTTCCCCTGATTTCAACAAAATCATGATTAGCAGCGAGTTCCCTGTCAAAATCATTAGCAGATACCTCTATTGTTTGGTTTTCTGTAAACCTGCGTGCAGTATCTTTAATTATTGCAAATGCTTCTGGAAGCGCTTCATTCAAAGCTGTTTCCAGTTTTGACTTAATCTCTTTTTCCAACTGGTCTATTTCGGAATACATTTTCTCCCTTTCAACCATTCCGGTTTCTTCTTTTTCAACCAACAGCTTTAATTCTGCGATTTTGTTTTCTTCTTCCTTTACATATTCCTGAATTCGGGCTTTTAAACCGGCCGACCTGCTACGTAACTCATTATTGCTGAGATTAAATATTTCGGGATATACACTCTTAATTTTGTCAACATAGGGTGTCAAGGCCTTTAAATCTCTTGTAGATTTATTACCGAAAAATTTTGAAAGAATACTATCTATCGTTCCCATTGTAGTAAAATGAATTGTTAAATTATTAAATTTCAGAATTAATATCCTGAAATAAAATTTATTACACTAAATTAACCGAGGTAAATTATAAACAGAATGTTAGCCTATACAGGGGCCTGCCCTGGAAAGATTTGAGGATTTAATAAGCTCAGCCGTTTTAATTGCCTTATGGTTGGTAAAATTAATAATCTTATTGCACCATAAGGTATCATCAAAAGATACTCCTTTTAAATACGGGGAATTTTTAACCCAGGTGAATATATCCTTGCTAAATCCAGGGTTCCGTAATAATAAATTATTGTAAAAAACAATAATGTTACTTGAAGCAACACTAAAGGCTGATAGCTCTATACTACAAGTATTTAAGCCTTTGTGATTTACCAGGGTGTAACTTAAGTCACTGTAACAAGTTGGTGGGCATGAATTGGTTATACTATAACTATAGTTTCCGGAAAAAATAAAACAGGTTTCTTCGCCATTAAAAAACGGTGGATTATTAATTAAGGCTTTGAATGGATGAGTTGGTGGCTTTAGCTGATTTGCGCTAACTATAATGGAATTTGCAGGTAAAGAAAATTTTAGGACTTTAAAATCTTTATATGCAGTTAAAACAACTGAAAGTGATAAACCCAGAATTGTAAAATATCCTATTTCGGACTTATTCTTCATCTCTTTTTCATTTTCGGTTGTAAAGATGCCAAAAGATTTTTGATATTTTAAAAATTCAATGAAAAACAATAATTACCTTTTATAAATACTTTTTGTTTATCAATAAAACCATCTGAATAATATAAAAAAATTGCCATTATATTAGTAATTTATGCCAAAATCATGGTATATAAACACTTCATTACCACCAAATAATTAATAAAAGCAAGGTAATCATTAGTAATAATACAGGTATTTGAGTTGTTAGCCCGCTTTTTTTAAAAGTAGACTGCAACTTTAATAATCCCTCAGTATATATTTATTTATGATTTGCTGAAACGGGCCTGATGCGCAAAACACAACTTGTTCCGACTTTTCGGGAAACACCAAGGAATCGAAGATCGACGAAGTCAAAATAGCAAACATGGAATTCTCATGTAATAACGGGACAAGGTATCCGACCGTAAACTAAAAATTATTTACGGATGAAAATACTAAACAGTATGGCGTGATCCATGCTTTTGAAATCAGCCATGACCACTCCAGCAGCCGGACCACGCCATCCCTTAAAAAAACAAGAAAGACTTTAAGTGGTTCATAAAATATGATATTTTTTTACTTCCGGCTTATTTTTCATGGTTTTCATTGGTACCCTGGTTCCAGTAACCTTCATCCGGCCCATCATCATCAACAGTTTCCCAATGCTTAAGGGGTTTACTGGGTCCTTCACTTTTAAAAACTATCGCAGAAACAAGTCCTGCCATTGCACCCCAGTAATGACCTTCCCATGAATAGGTTATAAACCTGTGCATTGGTATTAAGCCCCAAACTAACCCCCCATATAAAAAAACCACCAATAAGGCAATGGCTAACAAAGGAATATGACGTCTGAACACCCCACTAAAAAACAGGAAGGCTGCAAGCCCATAAATTAAGCCACTTGCTCCAACATGCCAAACATCACGCGCAAGTAACCAGAGCCAAATGCCAGCAAATAAGTAAATTGTAAAAAACACTTTATATCCAATCGGCCGATAAAAATAAAAAAGGGCTGCAGATAATATTAAAAATGAAATAGCATTATTATAAAAATGTTCCCAATCTCCATGTTTAAAAGGCATTGTTATAATTCCGGGTAATCCTTCAAGGCTTAATGGCTTAATACCAAGCCAATACCAGCTATCACCTTCAAGTGATTCTATAAGTCTTACAGAGAACATTAAGAAAAGCATAAACAAAGGAAAAACCAGGCAATGAAATAACTTTCTTTTTTCATTCCACGGTTTTGGGTCGCTGTGCTCCATAACTTTTTCGATAAAAGTAATCTACTATGTTAAAATTTAAATTATGGAATATGCAATTAATTACAAATAACCAGAAAAATAAAAATGGTGCAGCTTTTTGTGCTGAGTTTTAAAAGCTTTTACTAAATACCAATAGGCATGTTAATTAAATTTTCACCAGCAAGGTTAATCACAAAATTAATTACCAGTACACCTATTCAATTTTCTTTGTAGATGATAATTTGCCAAGTAATTCAACAAATTGCATGATATCTTCTTCGGTTGTATCGAACGAAGTCATCCATCTTACTTCATTTCTTGTATGATCCCATACATAAAAGAAAAATTCATTTTGCAATGGTTTAATCCAATCCTTGGGAATTATTGCAAAAACCGCGTTTGCTTCAACTTTTTGAGTGATAACAATGCCCTGGACCTTTGAAACCTCCTGGGCCAGTATGCGTGCCATTTTGTTGGCGTGTAATGCATTTCTTCGCCAAAGCTCATTATTAAGAAATGCCGAAAACTGAGCGGCAATAAATCTCATTTTAGAGTGTAATTGGGTTGTTTGCTTCCTGATATATGGGACGTTTGCTGATAATTCCTTATTAAAGAACAGAACAGCTTCTCCAAACAGCAGACCGTTTTTGGTTCCTCCCAATGAAAGAGCATCAACTCCTGATTTCCAGGTAGTATCAGCCAAAGAGCAGTTAAGAGCTGCTGCCGCATTTGAAATACGTGCACCATCCATATGCACAAACATGTTGAAACTATGAGCATAATCGCATAAAGTTTTAACTTCCTGGAGTGTGTAAATGGTTCCCAGCTCAGTGCTTTGGGTTATTGAAATCACTTTGGGCTGAGAATGATGTTCAACCCCAAAACCATGTAAATGCTTCTCTATTAATATTGGAGTTAGTTTTCCATCGGGTGTATCAATACCAATTAATTTGCAACCTGTATGCTTTTCGGGAGCACCGCATTCATCCATGTTAATGTGGGAGGTTTGAGCACAGATAATCGAGTTAAATGGCCTTGTCATAGCCTGAAGTGCTAAAACATTGGCACCGGTTCCGTTATAAACAAAGAACATTTGCAACGGAAAATCAAACTCCTTTATATATCTTTCTATTACTTCTTTTGTATAATTATCGCATCCATAACTAACTGCATGGCCATTATTTACATTCATCATTGAAGTAATCACTTCATTATGAACCCCTGCGTTGTTATCGCTTGCAAAACCTCTGATATAACCCATATAAAATGAAATAATTATTAATTTAAACCCGATACTTTACATTTTAGTTCCGGCAGAGAAATCCTTTCTTCTTAAAAACCATTAAGATTATTGTTTAAAAACAATAATCATGGTAAAAATAATTAATTAAAAAGTTAAGACCTATGCCTGGCTTCAAATATAGGAAATAAAATAAAAGGAGTGATTATACAAAAAGTAATCAATCTGCGCCGGCAAGTTTAATAAAGGTTTCCCTTGATATTCCCCTGTAATAATCAGGGGCTTCATTAATAAAATAAAAAGTACTGCCCCAGTCATGTTTTACTTTAAGTAAAACTTTAATGTAATTGTTTTCAAATAAAACAACCCTTGTAACTTTTCGTCCGGTAACAGCAAACTCTTCGCGCGTAATCCCCTGCGGATATTCATCTAATAAGGGGGGGAAATCGGGTGCATAAAGTGTTTTTGGACGGGTGCAGGTCCTTTTAAAGGGTTCAGAAGTGGTAAAATCATCAGTTTGTTTAAAATCATTTGCAACAATTGCTGAAGTGGTTTTAGATTTGGATGTTTTATGGTCCTTCACCCTAACCTGATTTGTATCCACGTTGTTACTTTTTTCGTTCCCGGAAGTTTTCTTTTGAACAGGATTTGAATATTTTACCTTTAAAGAATAATCGCGGTCAAAATCAAAATCATTTATTTGAGCATCAAACCTTATAAACCCAACAGGATTTTCAAAAAATGCAGTATCCACATTTGCCATTACGGGGGTTAATTCAACCAACAACTGGTAGGGTTCAATTGTGTTTTTATTAACATTGCCGGGCAATTCAGTTGAAAACCGGATAGATTTTGCGATAAACCCTTTTTTGCTGAAAATAAACAGATAATTTTGGTTCCATTGCAGATTGCTTTTAAAATCACCTTTATCATTCACCTGCAAATTAATTGTATTATTATTTGATTGTAGCCGGGCTTCAACCCCTTGAACGGTTCCCTGGGTAACCGAAACCTTACCAAAAACAATGTAACCGGATTGCGCATGAACATGATTGGAAATGGTTACAGAAAAGGCGAAGACAATTAGCCCTAAGAGGTTTGTTTTGTATAATTTACACAATTTACCCATAAAAGCAAATAATTTTTACTAAAACAAAATTAAGCATGAAAAACCAACATAGGGGTCTTGGAATGAAAGAGCATTTTTTTCCCAATACTTGGGTTTAATAAACGTGCAATTATATTACGCCGGCGAGTTGTAAGCGAAATCATGTCAATTTTTTTCTTTTGAATAAAACCCTCAAGTCCAACCCAAAAATCTTCATTTTCAATTAAGTCACACTCAACGGCCGATTCCGGAAACTTTTTCTCAACATGTCCCCGTAAACTTCTTAGCTTTAGTTTATCCCATTTACTTTCTTCATGGGGCCCAACATGTACAAAAAATATTTTTACATGTAAAGGTTTTACAAGTTTTTCAAGTTTATCAAGTGCAACAAAATCTGATTCTTCAAAATTTGTAGCATATAGGATGTTTTTAATTTTTTCCAATCCTTTATACTCAAAATCTTCGGGTACTGCCAATACAGGGACCCTGGCCAGTTCAATAACCTCGGCTGTAACACTTCCTATAAGGTCAGCTGCTTTGCGGTCTTTTCCCCTGGTTCCCATAATAATTGCCAATGGCTGGTAATCATCGCTGAACCTCAGTATCTCTTCTTCAGCAACCCCTCTAACCAGTTTATGTTTAATAATAATTTTATCCCCACCGGCATTATTCTTTTTAACTTTAAAATTATCAAGAAAAATCTTCATGTTTTCTTCAGCCTGGGCTTCAATATCCACTACAAGCTCATCCAGGCTGCTATCGTAAACATATGCTTCTGAGAATGGCAGGGTGTTAATAACAGGATTAAAAAATACATGTAAAACCATTATTTCGGCCTGTAACCGAATAGCCCAATCCAGGGCCATTTCACTTGCTTTTTCTGAATAGTCACTAAAATCAACAGGCAACAGTATTTTTGGTTTTACGGGTCGTCCAATTTTCTTTTCAGTGATTTGCCCCATGGGCATTAATTCGATTTTCTCAAGCACTTTCATAGCTTTGGGCAAATCCTTTTCATTTATCCTTACTTTAACGCCTGTTGAAACTGCGCCTTGAATGAGGTTGACATTTTGTAAAAAACATTTAATTCCTTCAGCAGCAAGCAGATTATGAAGAACTTGTGCATGTTGGTAGGAATGGGTTGCTAATGTCACAATTTTTTCTTCCATGGCGCTTTAAAATTAGTTTTTACACAACCTTTAAAGTACAAAAAATCACTGGTAAAAACAATTAAACAGATTATATTGAGTCAATCCGTGAAACCGAAAATACTCCTTTAATACCTTTAATCCGTTTTATTAATGTGTTCAATATATGTTTGTTATTTACAAATACCGCAACTGTTCCTTCAAAAAAACCTTCTTTACTGTTTACTGAAATGGAACGAACTTTTACGTTTAACTCCTTGGATATTATTTGTGAAATGTTGCTCACAATACCAATATCATCTTCACCAATCACCTTTATAGCGGTAAGGTAACTACCACCCTCTTCACCGGTCCACCTTGCCTTTACAATTCTGTAGCCGTATTTGGTACGCATAGCCCCGGCATTGGGGCAGTTTTCACGATGAATTCTAATACCACCTGAAACTGATACAAATCCATAAATTTCATCTCCAAAGATTGGATTACAACATTTTGCAAGTTTATAATCCACATTTGTAAGATTTTTATCAATTTGTAAAACATCCCCGCCCTTTAAATCCTCCTCGGCCGGGGTTGTAAAGTAATTTTCGGCACTGCGTATAGATTGCGGCTCAGGATAATCCTTTTCATGTTCTTTTTTATTTAAAAAAATCAGATACTCTTTAATTGCCACAACATCAAGTTTTTCTACGGCAATATCTCTAAAGAAGTCATGAACCGACTTATATTTAAAATGTTTAACCAATAATCCGGTTAACTGGTCGTTAAGCTCTAATTTCCAGTTTTTTAATCGCCTTACAAGTATCTCTCTGCCAATTTCAGATTCCTTGTACTGGATTTCTCTTAATGCTTGTTTAAGCTTGGTTTTAGCCCTTGATGTTGCAACAATATTTAACCAATCCTGCTTTGGTTCCTGGTTTGCCCCTGTAATAATTTCAACCTGGTCGCCATTTCGCAATACATATTTTATTTGCACATTTTTCTGATTTACCCGGGCCCCTACACATTTTTTCCCAACTTCAGAATGAATGTCAAATGCAAAATCCAACACAGTGGCACCTTTAGGAAGTCGTTTCAGGTCGCCTTTAGGGGTAAAAATAAAAACCTCTTCATCATATAAATTTAACTTAAAGTCGTCAATAAAATCAACCGCATTAACTTCAGGGTTTTCAAGTATTTCACGTATATTGGTCAACCATGATTCCATACCGTGTTCCCCCTTAACTCCTTTATATTTCCAGTGTGCGGCCAAACCCCGTTCAGCAATTTCATCCATACGCTTGGTCCTGATCTGAACTTCAACCCATTTACCTTCGGGTCCCAAAACAGTTGAATGCAGTGACTCATAACCATTACTTTTGGGCACCGAAAGCCAGTCTCTCATACGGCTTGGATTTGGTTGGTACTTATCGGCTACTATGGAATAAACCTTCCAGCAATCGGCTTTTTCATTTTCCAATGAACTTTCAAGAATTACCCTGATGGCAAACAAATCATAAACCTGCTCAAATTCAACACCTTGCTTTTTCATTTTATTGTAGATGGAATGAATTGTTTTGGTGCGGCCTTTTATCTCAAATTTCAGATTACTGCGGTCAAGGTCAATTTGCAAAGGGGCAATAAACTCCTTAATATATTTATCCCTGGCCCGTTTTGTTTCATTCAATTTTTTAGCGATGAACTTATACATATCCCTGTTAGTGAATTTCATCGCAAGATCTTCCATTTCAGACTTAACAGAGTATAATCCTAAACGGTGGGCCATGGGGGCATATAAATAAGCAACTTCGGAAGAAATTTTCTTTTGGCCCTCTTCATCATAGTTATCCAGGGTACGCATTGTATATAACCTGTCGGCAATTATTATAAGAATAACCCTGACGTCCTGTGCAAATGTTAATAACAGTTTTCTGAAGTTCTCAGATTCAATGGAGGTATTACGCTGATATAAATCAAAAACTTTAACCAGTCCATCCATTATATTTGCTACCTGGTGACCAAAAATAGTGTTAATTTCATCAATGGTAGTTCCTGAAGTTCGTACAGTATCATAAAGTAATGCACAAATTAAAGATGTTCTCCCTAGTCCAACTTCCTCAACTGAAATTCGGCCTCGTTCAAGCGAATGAATTACTGATAACAAACCACCCGGCCGTTTTTCAAAACCAATATGGGCAATTGATAATTCTATGGCTTGTCTTATTTGTTTGATATCTTCCTTTTTAAGCAAAAATTTACTTGCCCTTAACAGATTTCTGTAAGATTCAAGGATTTGTCTTCTTTCCTCTCCCTGTATTGTTTGAATTGAACCAACCATAATTTCTAAATATTGCTACGGTAAAGATACATTTTTTAAAAAAATGACTAAAAAAACATCTTTAAACATGTTAAGTATATTTTTAAAACATATTATCCCATTTTATCACTTATAATTAATGTTTAAAAGCGTTTAATAATTCCGCTTTAAACAACAACGTAATAATTATAAAATTGGTTATGCATTAAATTTTACAATAGCTTATGGGCTTAATTGATTTGTATTTATTTGTCAGAATGGACTTTATTAAATTAAATCGGCAGTGATTAATCTGGAAATGTTAAACATCTATAAATGATAAGGTTTAGAGCTAATCAACCTGTTTCATTTTAACAATAACAATTGACTTTCTACAAAATTTTTGCTTTATTTATTCATATTGGTTCACTAATTAAAACTTAATTATATGAAAAACGCAGGTTATTTTATAGGAGGATTGCTGGCAGGAGCAGCCATAGGTGCAGCATTAGCATTATTGTATGCCCCTCAAAAAGGGGAAGATACCCGTAGGCAGATTAAAGAAAAAATTCAGGAGCTTGAGGGAGAATTGGTTAAAATGCGAGAAAAGTTAAAAGAAAAAGGCGGAGAATTAAAGGATGATATTAAACGCAAAATTCAGGAAATCGAGGCAAGGATCGAACAACTTGTTAAGGAGTACAAAAATCCCAACCAGGCCAAAACAGCAGACTCCAGGCAATAATTAAACAATTGGCTGATTTTTATTAGCAGTTCAAAAAAACATTTTCAGGTTGACAATAAAATATAACCCAAGGTCTATTAATTAGAAGGATATTATATTGTTAAACCGTTTCTTAACCGGATTGTTAACATTAAATTATAACTAAAACAGCAGCAATCTGGATTTATTATTTCAAATTTTAAACCCGGATTAGTCAATAGAAAGGCAATGAACTAATGACTTAGCCGGGATTAACCCTACCGAATAGTCGGTACAGGCTGCTTTAGAAAAACTTAATTTGTAAGCATTTCTGATTACAAATTTTTAGTTTTTCTTTAGCGATTTGTCAAAATAGAAGGCATGTAATCAATAACTTAACATTATTAATTTCTAATGACGGTCATTAAAAAAAATGGCTAAAGACAAATTTGGGTTAAATTCAAGGTTTTATAATTTTAATAATAAATAATATGATCCACGATGAAGTAAAAAACAATTTAATTGAAATGAATGAGGAGTTTCAAGAGTATTTAGAAAACCGTTTAAATCTTACAAAACTTCATGTTGTAGAAACATTATCAAAATTTAGTGCCGGATTTGCGGTTAAACTTGGAGTACTTTATCTTCTGTTTTTTGCTATTATGTTTGTTTCACTGGCTTTTGCCTTTTTCTTAGGAACAATTTTCTCATCAAATGGAATTGGGTTTTTATTGGTTGCGTTATTATACATTTTTGGGGCTTTAATATTTTATTTGTTGAGAAAACAAATTGTCGACAAACCAATAATTAAGGCTTATATTAATTTGTTATTCCCAAATTTTGATAGCAATGAAGACAAAAAATAGTTCATTTTCACATATTGATTCTTTTAAAACCCTTGAAGCCGAAAAAATGCGCGTTTATTATAACGTGAAATTATCAAAACGTAAAATTGACCTGCGCATAACAGAATTAGGTTTGTTACTAAATCCGTTAAGAATATTACCACTTATTTTTTCTGAATTGGTAAAGCCATTTGCCGGTAATTTCAGAACCTGGATTGAAAGTATTTTTCATTATAAAAAAGAAAAAGTTGATAAAAATGGTGATGATGGATAGATTATCGTAGTTTGGCAAGCTAACTTACAGTAAGTGAAATAGATATTACATTAAGGGTTTAAATTTATCAGATTAATTCAAAAACAGGTTATTTCAACTGTAGCCTTAAAAAAAGCTATCATGTAAAATTACCAATTAAAACTTTTTTTTATAATCCTGAATTTCTTACTAAAAATTACCCATTGACATATTTGGGTTTAAAATTTGTATTTTTGCATTTAATAACCCAATCTATTTTTCATGAATATTACTACCACAAAAAAAAGAATTCAGGAATTAAGGAATCAATTACATTACCATAACCACCAATACTATATTCAAAACCATCCTGTTATTGCTGATAAGGAATATGATAAATTAATGGATGAGTTAATTAAACTTGAGAGTGATAATCCAGAATTATTTGATCCTAACAGCCCCTCGGTAAAAGTTGGAAGCGACTTAAATATCGAGTTTACCCAAATTCCGCATGCCTATCCCATGTTATCTTTGGGTAACACATACTCTGAAGGTGAACTAAGGGATTTTTACAACAGAGTTGAGAAGCTGGCCGGACAGCAGGTTTCCTATGTTTGTGAATTAAAATTTGACGGTACTGCAATTTCACTGATTTATGAAAATGGTAAACTTATAAGCGGAATAACAAGAGGTGATGGAGAAAAGGGTGATGATGTAACTCAGAATATAAGGACAATCAAAACAATTCCTTTGGTACTTTCAGGTGATTACCCTGCCCGTTTTGAAATCAGGGGCGAAATATTCATTACCCATAAAGGATTTGAAGAAATGAACCGCGAAAGAGCCGAGGCAGGTGAAGAGCTATTTGCCAATCCCAGGAATGCTGCTGCAGGTTCAATTAAGCTGCAAAACAGCTCATTGGTTGCCAAACGACCATTGGATTGTTATCTGTACTATCTTTTAGGGGAAAATTTACCATCAGACAGCCATTTTAAAAACCTTGAAAAAGCCGGAGAATGGGGTTTAAAAACCTCGCCGCAAACTGTTAAATGTGATTCCTTTATTGAAATCTGGAGTTTTATTGAAAAATGGGATAAATCAAGAAATAATCTTGATTTTGATATTGATGGTGTTGTTATAAAAGCTGACAGCCTTAAACTTAGAGAGAAACTTGGGTTTACATCCAAATCACCGAGATGGGCTATTGCTTATAAATTCAAGGCAGAGGAAGCTCAAACACGCCTGATTTCTGTTGATTTTCAGATTGGAAGAACCGGGGCGGTTACTCCGGTAGCCAACCTGCAACCAGTATATCTGGCTGGCACAACAGTTAAAAGGGCTTCGCTACATAATGCCGATATAATTGCTTCACTAGGCTTACATTATAATGATTTGGTTGTTATTGAAAAAGGTGGCGAAATTATTCCAAAAATTACAGCAGTGGATAGCTCCCAACGTATTAGTTGCAGTGAACCTGTTAAATTTATAGATAATTGTCCTGCTTGTGGTACCCCCCTGGTCCGTATTGATGGTGAATCAGCACATTATTGCCCCAACAATAGTAATTGTCCACCACAAATAAAAGGAAGGATTGAACACTTTATAGGCAGAAAAGCCATGGATATTGATGGGCTGGGCAGTGAAACAGTTGGTTTACTTTACGATAACAATCTTGTAAACAAGGTTTCAGATTTATATAATCTTTCAGTTGGTGAGTTGGTAAATCTTGAACGATTGGGTGAAAAATCGGCTTCCAGAATTATTCAAAGCATCAACAATTCCAAAAATGCACCATTTCAAAGAGTACTCTTTGCTCTTGGTATAAGGTTTGTGGGAGAAACAGTTGCAAAAAAGCTGGCCCAGGCTTCAAAATCCATTGATGGATTAATTAATGCCACGGAAATGGAGCTTCTTGAAATAGATGAAATAGGTGAAAAAATTGCATCAAGCATTAGTCAGTTCCTTAATGATGCAGAAAACCTTAAGTTAATAGATGATTTAAGAAAACACGGGATTAAATTTGAGTTGGACCCTGAGCTAACAAAAACTGTTTCGGATAAATTTAAAGGTATAACATTTGTTGTAAGCGGCGTATTTTCACGATCCCGTGATGAAATAAAAAAACTTGTTGAATTGCATGGCGGAACAAATGTTTCATCAATATCATCAAAAACAGGTTATGTGCTTGCAGGTGAAAATATGGGACCTGCAAAGCTCGAAAAAGCAAAAAAAATGTCGGTTCCGGTAATTACGGAGGAAGAATTTTTAAAAATGATTGAAATATAGTTTAAATATATTTTCTTTGACTTAAATAATTACCAGTTAATAACAGGAATTTGCAAATTAACTTTATGGAAATTAAACTTATAAAAGACCTTCGCATAAAAATAGGTGCAAGGTTATTGGATAGTAAAGCCCGGCAAATTCAACGTTATGTTAAGGCAGTTAGCCTTAAAAATGCCAAAACCGTTGGTATTATATTTGAAGCCGGCTCCCAGGCAAACCTTAAACTGATAAAAGACCTTGTAAATGGTTTTAAGTTAAACGGCACAAAGGTGGAGGTAATAGGTTACTTGCCGGGCAAGAAAAAGAACTATCAGTACATTGGTGATAAGACTTATTCATTTATTTCAGATGAAGATTTTAATTTTTTTATGAAACCTGTATCAGAAATAATTAATGGTTTTATTTCATGGAAACCTGAAATCCTATTGATACTAAGCCCAAATTATTATTTCCCCTTGCATTATATTGCCAAACTATCAAAGGCAGGGCTAAAGGTTGGACAATCAGGTTTATATGATGATTGTCTGGACTTTATATTTAAGATGGATGAAAAATCATTACCTGCATTAACGGAAGAGATTAAACACTATTTGGGGGAACTTCAAACTGTTTGAGCAATTTAACTGGCTTTGAATACCAGTTTATTACAAAATAAATGAAACAGCCCTTTGCTTGGCATGGAATTTGGGGTAGTTTTAACCTAAAATTTTGAATAAAGCGGCATGTTCGTTTAACATAAATCGGGTTATTTCTACATGCAGATACAACCCGGCTCAACTAAATAACTATAAATTATGAAATACTTATTTTTTTTGTCTGCCCTGACAATAATGACACTTTTCTATTCCTGTTCAACTCATAAGGTGCAACGTGTAGGAACCGAAGAAACAATTGATTTAAGTGGCCGTTGGAATGATTCAGATTCCCGGATGACGGCCCAAGCCATGGTTGAACAGATACTTGGTGGAACATGGATTTCAGATTACTCGAAAAAAAATAACGGTGAAAAACCCACTGTAATTGTTGGGTTGGTTTATAATAAATCACATGAGCACATTAGCGCCGAAACTTTTATTAAGGATATTGAAAGAGCTTTTATAAACGGAGGGCGCGTTAGATTGGTTCAGGCTGGTGACAAACGGGAAGAATTACGCCGTGAACGGGCCGCACAGCAGGAATTTGCATCATCTCAAACAGCCAAACAATGGGGAAAAGAGCTAGGTGCTGATTTTATGCTTAACGGCGATATTAATTCAATTGTTGATACATACAAAAAAGAGAAGGTTAATTATTACCAGGTAAATCTTGAATTAAGTAATTTAGAGACCAATGAAGTTGTTTGGATTGGTGATAAGAAAATCCGTAAATATATACGCAACTAAAAAAATAATTCCGGCCTTATGAAAAACATTCAAAGACCGGAATTATTAAATACTATCTCCAGAGATGGCTTTCAAATTCTTCAGGTATAAAATACATTTTACAACCAAACTATTGGTTTGGATTGGGTTTTTATACGCATTATTAGCCGGATGTGCCACATTTTATAAACGTACAGAGAACATACAATCCAATATAGCCACAGGTAAGTTTGAACAGGCTGAGAGGCTTTTAAGCCATGATAAAAAATGGCCTGAAAACAATCATAGGGTTTTATACTTTATGAACCGGGGTATGGTGCTTTTTATGATGGGTGAACATGAAAAAAGCAATGAATTTTTCAATATGGCAGATTTGTATGTTGAAGATTACCGAAAAAATTTTGGTACTGAAGCTCTTGCCATAATATCAAATCCCATGACCAAACCATATAAACCGGAAGATTTTGAAACTATACTTATTCACTACTATAAAGCCTTAAATTTTATTGCATTAAAAAATTATGAAGGTGCAATTGTTGAGTGCAGGCGAATAAATATAAGACTTCAACAAATAAACGACCAATACAAGGAAAACAAAAACAAATATTCAGAAGATGCCTTTGCCCATAATTTGATGGGAATTGTTTACCAGGCAGCCGGAGATTATAATAATGCCTTTATTGCCTACCGGAATTCACTTGAAATTTATGAAAGTAGTTATTCAAAACTTTTTGAACTTGGGGCACCGCACCAATTAAAAATTGACCTTATGGTTACGGCCAGAAAAATAGGTTTTATGAGCGAGCTTAGATATTATGAAGACAAGTTTGGTTTTGAAGCCCCGGAAATTGATAATGAAAAAAGTGATTTGGTATATATTTGGATGAATGGACTGGGACCAGTTAAATCTGAATGGAGTATGGGATTCTCAAACATGGGGGTGAAAAATGGAGTAATGGCCTTTGGAAACGATGAAATGGGAATGAGTTACCCAATTAATATTAGTGGACGTTCACATGCCGAACAAGCAGCTTTAAAAAATCTTTCTTTAGTTAGAGTAGCTTTTCCAAAATACCTTGAAAGAAAACCAGTTTACCAGCAGGCCGTATTAAAAACATCTTTAGGTGAATATCCGCTTGAACTGGCTCAGGATATAAATGCAATAGCATTTCAATGTCTAAAAGACAGAATGCTGCGTGAAATCGGAAACAGTATCATACGCCTTGCCGCCAAACAGGCAATGGAACAAATGGCAAGAAGGGAGAACCAGAATTTGGGTACATTGGTCAGCTTAGTTAATGCATTTACTGAGAAGGCTGATACACGGAACTGGCAGTCCCTGCCCTATTCAATTTCATATACCAGGGTGTTGTTACCTGAAGGCGAACACAAAATTGAATTAAAACAGGATGGTGTGGGTAATACATCTACCGAAGAATTTAATATTACCATAAGAAAAGGGCAAACCACATTTAAAGCTTACCACCAGTTAAACAGCAGAAATTTATTGTAATTACTTTACGTGATATACAGCCAATCAGTTTTAATGAATCAAACAGTTTTAATGAAAATAACATCTATACCATCAAGCTTTTCACATTGAGATATTACTGACTCACTTAACGATTTCCGGACCGATATTTTTATTACACACCCGGCTTTAAATTGTTGTTCAACTATATTTAAATCATTATTTTTTAATATTTTCATAACTTCAATTAAATTGGTGTATGGAAAATTAAATTCAAAATAATCATTTATAGTGCGTTCTGTAATGGTTGTATTATTAATTGCATCAATTGAAGCCTGCCTGTATGCATTTATTAAACCGCTGGTACCCAATTTTGTACCTCCAAAATACCTTATTACAGCAATAAGTATATTGGTTAAACCAAAAGATTTTATCTGGCCATAAATTGGTTTACCTGCAGTACCCGAAGGTTCACCACCATCGTTAACCCTAAATGAGTTACCATCTAAACCCAACTGCCAGGCATAACAACAATGACGGGCATCGTAATAAGTTTGCTTTAATTCCTTAATATGATTTTTAATCTCATCCTCACTGTAAACAGGAAAGGCAAAGGCTAAAAACCTACTTCCTTTTCCTTTGTAAATGCCTTGTGATGTATCACTTATTGTTTTATAAACATCATTTTGCCCCATTCATGGTATTCTTTGCTCAAATATTATTTAAATTACATTCAGCTGCCGGTTAATGTGAATTTAATATTTATGTAATCAATTATTATCCTTTTGAAACCCGTTTCCATAAATTAAAACGGGTTATAAAATTAGCAAATTGGTTTAATACCATGCATTTTTTTTTACTCCTTTATTCCCGAATCAAAATTAATAAGAACTTGTTAGCCATGAATGCTTAAAACTAAAATGTTGGTGATTCAGTGTTTTTTTTTTGATAATACGGATAATACGTATAATATGGATAAAATGGTCAATTGTTCAAAGCAGTTAGAATGTTTAAACCTTTACCTGTTTAGTAAAAAAATAATTGGAAAATGGTAGTTAATTCATACTCTGTTACAGATGTTAAAAGTGACTGTTTTTAGTATATTTGTGGGCTTATTTATTTCCCTGTGATACATTAGAACATCATTAAAATTTATGGTTTATGATGTATGGAAATTTAGCAGGATCAAATAAACAGGGGGAAAAGTTTCGATAATTTAATTTTGGATGGAGCGTTTAATAGTTGTTTTTACTGAAAGAAGGAATCTTGGTATTGTTGCTATACCATATTTAGCTACCATCCATAATGTGAACCCCATTGAACTGCATGAACATGCTACATTACAGCATTTAAAAGATGAAAATGCCAGATTTAGTAGCGAAGAGACAGAAATAATTGAAATTCTCCACAAAGTAAGCGACCAATATTTATTTAAGAAATACGCCCGCGAAGGCACCCTAAAGACTTTTTTTGATAAAATTTTAACCGACCCGCGCCTTGAAACTCTTATAAAACCCCATATAGAGAATTATGTATATATGGCGGTGAGTTTATTGGCAAAAAGCACCATACCATCATACCACAAAAACGGCACTTTCAGTAACCTTTATAACAGTGATTTATTGATAATTCCATCAAAACCTGCAATTCCTTTGTGTTTATTTGAATTAACACCTGAAAATCTTTTGTACCAACTTAAAGTGCGTCAATTCAATGGAGAAAATCAACCCGATAAAGAAATATCGCTGCTAAATAAAAGTATTGATATTTTTTGCCATGAACCTGCTGTTTTAAGATTTGGCAATCAGCTTTTTTACTTCGAAAATATCGACAGCAAAAAATTCAAACCTTTTATTGAAAAACCGTTAATTACAATACCAATTGGACAGGTACCGGTTTATATGGATGGGTTTGTGGCTAATTGCATCAGACATTACCATGTTGAAGCCAAAGGATTTGTAATAGAGGATGCGAGTAAATCGCCCGGGGCATTATTAAAAATAGTTAAGGATTTAAATCAGCAACCTTCGTTGGCATTATACTTTAGTTATAAAAACCGGACTTTTCTGGCCGATAGAAAAGCAAATATTTTTGTTGATCTTGAGCGGAAAGGAAATAATTATAGCTTTCAAAAAATTCAACGTAATAATGAATTTGAACAAAGTATTATTAATTTTCTTAAATCACTGAACCTTCAAAATGTTGGAGATGCATTATTCCGGCCTGCCTTTGAAAATGATTTAATAAACAGCCCTGGTTTACTATCAGGTATAATGTTTTGGTTAAACCAAAACCAGAGTAATTTAGAAACCAATAATATATCGATATTACCCGAATATGAAAATTCGAAACTCTTTATTGGAAAATACTCCGTAAGCATTGACACAATATCAGAAAACGACTGGTTTGACATTCGTACCAATATTCAAATAGGAGAATATTCAATACCCTTTATAAGGTTTCGGAAAAATATTGTTGCAGGACAGTATGAATACCCCCTGCCAAACGGTGAATTATTTATTATTCCGCAGCAATGGTTCACGCGATTCAGTGAATTGGTAAATTATGCCAGGATTGATGGTAATTCAATCAGACTACCCCGAAGTCATTTTCGACTGCTTGAAAAGGTTAAAGATGGGATTTCGTCATTTGGGGATGAAGAAAAAGAGCTGTGTTTTCCGGAAGTTAAACTTCCCGATGGTTTAAAAGCAAACTTACGCCCCTACCAAAAAGATGGATATGTATGGCTTAACTTTTTACATGAAAACAAATATGGAGGCATACTTGCAGATGATATGGGCCTTGGGAAAACTTTACAAACTATTGCCTTATTATTAAGAATTTATAATAAAGGGGAATTTCACTTCAAACAAACCTCCTCCGCAAGCACTGTTTCTGAAAAACAATTATCAATATTTGAAAATCCTGGTGGTGAATTATTTAACAAAACGGGCATTCCGGCATCTATAATATGTTTGCCCACATCTCTTTTGCATAACTGGCATGATGAATTAAAAAAATTTGCCCCCGGATTAAAAGTTTACATTTATGCAGGAAGCAATAGGATAAAATCTAAAGAAATTGGTAATATTTTCAGGCATTATCATGTTGTGATAACATCATATGGTATACTTCGCAATGATATACAATTACTAAAAGAATACAACTTTAAATATTTGATTCTTGATGAAAGTCAATATGTTAAAAATCATACATCAAAAATATATGAGGCAGTTAAAACCATAAATACTGAGTTTTATTTAGCCCTTACAGGAACCCCAATAGAGAATTCACTTGTTGATTTATGGACACAAATGGATTTGGTAAATAAAGGATTACTTGGTTCCCTACCCTTTTTTAAACGTCATTTTGTGGTTCCAATAACAAAAAACCAAAGTGCCGAGAAAGAGATTAAACTTCAGAAACTTATTCAACCTTTTATGCTAAGGCGAACCAAAGATAAAGTTGCTGAAGATTTACCTCCAATTATGGAGCAGGTTCTATATTGTGATATGACCCCTGAACAGGGGGTTTTTTATGAAAAAGAAAAATCGGGTATCCGAAACACTATTTATAAAGTATTTGAATCAAAACCACCCGAGCAATCAGCAATTATTGCACTTCAGGCACTTACAAGGCTTAGGCAGATTGCAAATCATCCGGTTTTGGTTGATGAAAAATACAAAGGTTCGTCAGGAAAATTTGAACAAATATTGGAAAACCTTGAAAATATTGTTGCAGAAAAACACAATGTTCTTGTATTTTCATCATTTGTAAAAGATCTCGAATTGATAGAAACAGAGCTAAAAACCAGAAACCTGACGTATGCCAAACTTACAGGAGCAACTCAAAAGAGGGACCAGGTAATAAATAACTTTTCAAAAACGGGTGAATGCCAGATATTCCTGATATCATTAAAGGCAGGAGGTGTAGGCCTAAACCTTACAAAAGCAGATTATGTATTTATTTTAAACCCATGGTGGAATCCTGCGGCTGAACTGCAGGCCGTTAACAGGGCCCATCGTATTGGTCAAACAAAGAATGTGTTTGTTTACCGTTTCATATCGGTTGGAAGTATTGAGGAGAAAATAGCAAAGCTGCAGGAGAAAAAAGCCAGGCTTGCCAGTACATTTATCGGTAATAACAACCCTCTTGCCGATATGTCAAAACAAGAATTAATTGAGTTATTTAGTTAATCAAGGATATTTTAATAGATAAAAATTTTTATGGGAGCAGTTGGTTTGCTGGTGCTTGCAATAGGATTAAGTTTTGATACGTTTGCAGTTTCAATTTCAACCGGGTGTATATCAAAATATATAAAATTTTGGCAGGCAACCAAAATTGCCATAATTTTTTCATTAATCCAGGGCTTAACACCAGTGTTAGGGTGGTTAATTGGATTGAGTATTGAAAATTTAGTGGGTGAATATGACCATTGGATTGCATTTGGTCTCCTTTCCCTTATTGGTGCAAAAATGATTCATGAAAGCACTGCAAAGGTTGGATTACAGCATGAAAACCGCCGATTAAGTTTTATAATGTTATTGGGTATGGCCCTGGCAACCAGTATTGATGCATTTATTGCAGGAATCAGCCTTGCCTTTATTGAGGTAAATATTTTAATATCATTTATAATAATTTTCTCAATAACCTATATAGCAGCCATGCTTGGTTTATTATGCGGAAAAAAAACCGGCCAAAGGTTTGGAAAAAAAATGGAAGTTGTTGGCGGAATAATTCTTATTATTCTGGGATTAAAGGTTTTGTGGGAACATGATATAATACGGTTTTAACCCAAATTACGCATTTGAAAATGCGTAATCGATAAAGTGCCTGTAATCAATTCCAAAGATTTGGAATTGAAACAATCACTAAATCGGGATTATCCCAATTAAATCAAATAGTTCGGCTCATACTTCGCCTCCTATTGAATAATTTGGGTTTAAAATAACCTGTTTATCATAAAAATTTGCAGGCAAAAGTAAACCATATAATTACTAAAACCGGAAATGACAGCAAATACTATAACAATAAATCATACCCCTATCCCTATTTCTCAATTTCTAAATTAAAATCGGCACTCCAGATTATTCTACCCGTTATTTCACTACCTGATTTACCCTTAAAACCTTTTATTTTACCTGTTTTTCCTCTCAAAATAAGGTCTTCGGCCTGTTTTTCGGTTATTTGTTTACCCATAAACTCAAATGGGATTACAACATGGCAGCCCTGATTATAATTCAGGCATCCCCATGCATTTCTTCCCTTAACAATATTTCCTTTTTTACATTTTGGACAAATCCATTCAGGTTTGATTTCTTGTTCGAAACTTAATTGGTAGTTATCATCCAGAATTATGTAACCATCAGTTTTCTGCCCATCAATAATAAACCCTCTTATAATTCCGGTTTTACCTTTGCGAAACAATATATCGGCATTACTCTGGGTAAGTTTTTTGCCCATATAATCAAAGGGAACCAGGGTTAAACAACCCTCTTTATATCGCGAACAACCCCATGATCGTTTGCCTTTTAATATAATCCCTGTACCGCAGCGGGGACAAAGGATTTGATTGTTTTTCGTGTTATTTTTTTCGTTGGGTCGTTCCCTTGGGGCATTATCTTCAACCATTTCTATTTTTCGTGAATATTGCTCCTTTTTTACCATAAAAACAATATCTGAAACCATTTGCTTCAGTTCAGTCATAAAAACAGATGCATCATAATTGCTTTTCTCAATTTCTCGCAGTTTCTTTTCCCAAATTCCGGTTAATTCGGGGGATTTTAGCAATCCGTTATGAATTGTCTCAATTAGCTGAATTCCTGTTATGGTGGGAACAAGGTTTTTTTTGTTTTTAACTATGTATTTACGCTTAAATAACGTTTCAATAATGGCAGCCCGTGTTGATGGCCGGCCAATTCCGTTTTCTTTCATTGCCTGCCGTAATTCTTCGTCATCAACCTGTTTCCCCGCCGTTTCCATTGCCCTTAGCAGTGTAGCCTCGGTATAAGGCTTTGGTGGTTGTGTTTCCTTCTCAATTAGGTCGGGCCCGTGTGGTCCTTTTTCCCCTTTAATAAATTCAGGTAAAATGTTCTCATCGTTATTTACCTGACTACCTGATTTAAACACTATCCTCCACCCCTCTTCCAAAATTTGTTTACCGCTTGTTTTAAAATAAACGTTTTCCGATTTTCCTTCAATAGTTGTTGTATTAATAATACTATCGGGGTAAAACACTGCAATGAAACGGCGGGCCACCATGTCAAATACAATTTTTTCGTCACGGTTCAGACCGGCATTAGCAGGGCTCTGCCCAGTGGGAATAATTGCATGGTGATCAGTAACCTTGGTATCGTCGAATACTTTTTTTGATTTTGGAATTTTACTTTTCAGCAAAGGGGCAACCAGGTCATTATAAGGTGTTAGCCCCTTAAGAATTCCTGGAATTTTAGGGTAAAGATCGTTGCTTAAAAATGTGGTATCAACTCTGGGATAGGTAGTTAATTTCTTTTCGTAAAGGGTCTGAATGGTTTTTAAAGTTTCATCGGCCGAGAAACCAAATTTTCGGTTACACTCAACCTGTAAGGAAGTAAGGTCAAAAAGTTTTGGGGCCGACTCATTACCTTTTTTACGGCCAAAATCGGTTATTTCAAAATCTTTACCGTTTATTTGTTCAAGTGCCCTGAGAGCCTCTTCCCTATTATAAAATTTACCTTCAGTGGCAGAAAAAGCAACGCCCTTATAAACCGTTTTTAATTCCCAGAAGGGTTGTGGTTTAAAATCGTCAATTTCCTTCTGACGATCAACTATCAGCGCCAGTGTAGGAGTCTGAACCCTGCCTATTGACAAAACCTGCCCCGGGCGGCTATATTTTAATGTGTACAACCTGGTAGCATTAATGCCTAATAGCCAATCTCCTATTGCCCTGGAACTGCCAGCCGAGTAAAGCATATCAAAATCGGCACTATTGTAAAGCTTGTTAAATCCTTCTCTTATAGCATCTTCAGTAAGAGATGAAATCCATAATCTTTTAACAGGGCAACTGCAGCCTGCTTTTTGAAGTACCCAACGTTGAATTACTTCACCTTCCTGGCCTGCATCGCCACAATTAATAACCAGTTCAGCAGGTTTTACAAGGCTCTCTATAATTTTAAACTGTTTTAAAATACCTTTATCATTAAGCAATTTTATGCCAAATGGCGAAGGGATAATTGGTAATGAAGTAAGGTTCCACTGCTTCCATTCCGGAAGGTAGTCGTGGGGCTCCTTAAGGCTGCATAAATGACCAAAAGTCCATGTTACCTGATAGTTATTACCTTCATAAAATCCATCTTTACGTGTTTTAGCTCCTAAAACCTGAGCAATTTCCTTGGCAACACTTGGCTTTTCTGCTATGCAAACTTTCATTTATGTTTAAGCTCATTCAGTTTCAATTCACGAAGATAATATTTTTAGTCAATACGGTTTTATTATAAATGGCCGGTAATTAAATGGGATAAAAATGAAAATTAAATTTAACGGTCACTTTTTTTACATTCCCTTGTACTCAAACCAGTTATAAATGGCCTTACTCTTTGCGGGCAATCCGTTTCCGGTTGCATATAATCCCACATAAATTCCGGTAAACCATCCTACGGTTTGAGTGCTTAAAAAGCGGGCATCTGCTTTATCAACTATTTTAAACTCTTTATTATTTTGTGAACAGGAAAAAACAAATTCTGGCCCTGAACCCTCAATCCGCAAATCAACAAATCCCGGTGCTATTTCAATTTCTTTTGATTTGTAATTGGTTTGTCCAAACTGGAGTTTAACAGCCACATATCGCTTACCTTTTTTTGAATAAACCATTATATCGAAATGAGAACCGTTATTTACAAGGGCCATACCTGCTTCTTCGTTTTCATTTTCAGGATTAAACTCAAGGCGTGTTGTTGCTTCAAACTTTATATCAGTGAGCCGTCTTCCGACAAAGGCAGGGTTTCCTTTTTCACCTATTTTTAACGGTGAGCCGGTTATAACAAGTTTTCCTGTTCCGGGTATTAATTTGAAATTGCCCATATCCGGAGGTTGAATGTAATTCCACTCCAGTCCCAGCTGTTTATTATTAAAATTTGAGCGCACCGGATTGGGTTCATTTTTTTTCTGGGGTAAGGTTTGGCAGGTCATTTCCACGGGTACTGTACCATTTCCATTTACCACAGGCCACCCACCTTGTGGCCAGCTAACAGGTACCAGGCAAGTTTCACGCCCCAATATGTGATGTGGCGGATAACCTGTTACGCTTCGGTACCCATGTAATACCATCCACCAACTTGCATCATGTGCCTGAATTATATCAGCATGTCCTATGCCCTGTATTGGCTGCCCCATGCCCGCTATATTAACATGTGTTGCAATTGGGTTTGAAGGATTATTGATATAGGGGCCCCAAATATTGTTACTACGGGCAATTGTTACCATGTGTGCTTCCTCGGTACCACCCTCGGCAGCCAAAAGATAGTAAAATCCATCCTTTTTATAGATGTGCGGGGCTTCAGGGTAACGGCCTCCTGTTGAATTCCATATTTTTCTTCTTTCTGTAAGTAATTTACCGGTAGCAACATCAATCTCAGCCAATGAAAAATCGGAAGTAATTACGTATGCTTTACCGTTATCATCAAAAAACAGGTCAGGGTCAATTTCGGGTACATCTACCCAAATGGCATCGCTCCATGGTCCGGCGGGATTGGTTGCTGTAACAAAAAAATTACCTCCAAACGTTATGTTGGTTGTTATCATATAAAAAGTTCCGTTGTTGTACCTTATTGTGGGGGCAAAAATGTTTATTTCTCCCTTTATCTGGCCCTCACGGTGGATGCAGTGCCCAATTTGTTTCCAGTTAACCAAATCATTACTATGAAATACAGGGACCCCCGGAAAGTATTCAAAGGTGCTGTTTACCAAATAGTAATCCTCACCAACCCTGCAAACACTTGGGTCGGGATAAAAGCCAGGAATTACCGGGTTTCGATAGGTTACTTCATTCCTTGTTTCGGTATTCATTACCCAGGGATTGGGGTTTATTTGCTGGGCAATAATTGTACATCCCAACATTATTAAGGTAAATAGCATCAAACACTTCATGGTTTTATATTTTTGAACCGACTTTAAATATACTAAATCATAACAGTTTTAGTCAGGTTTACTGATAACAAATATTTAACAAAAACATTTAATAATAATTACAGTAATTATTTGTTTGATATTCCTTTTTTGAACTTTTTACTATTTTTGAACAGTTTGCAATAGATTTTATAAGCAAATATTCAAAAAATTAACCATCAATAAAGTAATTATAAACTACTATATATCAATATACTAAAATAACAAACCCTGGATTTTTTTAATTAATTTTTGTAAATCTTTAAATAAACATGGAAGAAAATCAGCAAATAAGAATTAATAAATATTTAAGTGAAGTGGGCTTTTGTTCAAGACGTGAAGCTGATAAACTTATTGCTGATGGCAGGATAACAATAAATGGATTGGTTGCCGTTGTTGGAACAAAAACTTTTATCGGCGATGAAGTAAGAGTTGATGGTAAACTGATTAATGAACCCAAAGAAAATCATATTTATATTGCATTTAATAAACCGGTAGGAATTGTTTGTACCACCGATACAAAATCAGAAAAAAACAATATTATTGATTTTATAAATCACCCTGAAAGAATATTCCCTGTTGGGCGCCTTGACAAGGCCAGTGAGGGACTTATTTTTCTAACAAGCCACGGGGATATGGTTAATAAAATTCTGCGAGCCGGAAACAAACACGAAAAGGAATATATTGTTACTGTAAACAAACCAATTAACAGGGATTTTATATTTAAAATGGGCCATGGAATTCCAATATTAGGAACTGTTACACAAAATTGCCATGTTGAAAAAATTAACGATACCAGTTTTAAAATTATTTTAACCCAGGGACTAAACAGGCAAATAAGGCGTATGTGCAATTATTTGGATTATAAGGTGACCCGTTTAAAACGTGTAAGGATAATGAACATTACCCTTGATTTGCCTGTTGGCAAATGGAGAAATCTGAATAGCAAAGAGATAAATGAACTAAACCGCATGGTTGCGTTATCTTCAAAAACCCATAACGGGTAAAAACCAGATTATACAAATTAATTTTAAATTGTTATGGTTAAACCATCATATCCCAGTTCGATACCCTGGGGAAGTTTTGAGTTAATCTCATTGTGCAATCCCAGTTGATGACTGATATGGGTTATATAACCCTTATCGGGGTTCCAGATTTTAATCAATTCAACTGCCTGGTCAAGATTAAAGTGTGAAATGTGTGGTTCATGTCTCAACCCGTTTATAACAATAACTTTTGAACCGATAATTTTATCATACTCCCTTTCAGGAACATGGTTAGAATCAGTAATATAGGTAAAATCCCCTATTCGAAACCCTAAAACCGGTAATTTATGGTGCATTACCCTGATGGGTATTATCGGAATGTCGCCAATGTAAAAAGTGTTTTCATTTATCCCGTGAAGAACAATTTCGGGCCTCCCGGGGTAATCCGATTCCGAAAAAGCATAAGAAAACTCCCTTCGGAGGCTTTCCAAAACACCTGGCTCACCAAAAACATTTGCGGGTGTACCGTTTAACCAGTTGTAAGCCCTTACATCATCAAGCCCTGCAGTATGGTCTTTATGAGCATGTGTAATCAGTATTCCGTCCAAATGTGCGGTATTGCTTCTTATCATTTGGTATCTAAAATCGGGGCCGGTATCAATAATTATATTTTTCCCTGATATTTCAACCAGTACCGACGACCGCAATCTTTTATCTTTTGGATCAGTGGAGAGACAAACCGGACATTTACACGCTATCATTGGTACACCAAGAGAGGTACCGGTACCAAGAAATGTTATTTTACTGGTCACTTTATTATTTTCCATTTAAATAACAAAGGTAGCAAAACGGGGATTAAACAAAATAATTAACCATCAATTTAAATGTATTTAAAGAAGTTTAGTCAACAGGTGTTTCAAAATCCTTAACATTTGCAATTATTGTTTCAAAACGATTTCGTTTTTTATTTTCCGATCTAAACTGCATAGGTACAAAATAACCGTTATATCCTGAAGCTATTCCATCTTTCCACTTCTCAACCAAAATTTTTTGCCGTGTACCATCAAACATAGCCCTGTAATCGGCTGTCAATTTTTCGGCAATATTATGCATTATTTTACTCCGCACGGTTTTTATTTTGTCGGGTACATGGTTTGACAAACGTTGAGCCCGTGTACCTTCACGCACCGAATATTTAAAAATATGCATATGTCCAAAACCAACTTCCCGGGCAACTTTCATAGTTGCTTCAAAGTCCTCGTCTGTTTCGCCCGGAAAACCAACAATTACATCGGTGGTGAAATTAAATTTTGGATCTACATCCCTAACACGGTTAACAATATTCATAAAATCGGGCAACATATACATGCGCCTCATTGAAAGTAATATTTTCTCTGATCCACTTTGTAAACAGAGATGAAGATGCGGTGCAAGTTTGGGGTGACCAATCAAACTAAAGAAATGGTCATCAAACCGGTCGGGTTCAATTGAAGAAATACGTACCCTAAAATCGCCGTCAAGATTTAAAATTTTCTCCAACAGGACTGAGAAATTAACATCCCCATATTCGTACCTGCTTATATTAACTCCCGTTATGACAATTTCCTTAGCGCCTTTTTCAACAACTTCACGAATATTTTGAAGCACGTTATCTGCTGAGCGACTAATTGCCCTTCCCCTAACAAATGGAATTATACAAAAGGTACAGAAATTATCACAACCATCCTGTATTTTTATAAGGCTACGTGTATGAAACATCTCTGTAAAAGACTGATAACTAAAAAGGTCATAATCATTTTCAGATAAATTGGCATTTCCTGTTTTAAGTAACGCGTCAACACTATGGTATATACCACTTTTCCCCTTATTAGTGATTATGGTTGCACCAGGAAATTTTTTTTGAAGATGTTCCTTGTGACTTTCGGCCATACAACCTGTAATAACCAGTTGGGCATTGGGGTTTAAACGATTGGCATGACTTATTACATAACGTGATTTCTGATTGCTTTGGTTCGTTACCGTACAGGTATTTACCACCACAACATCAGCCCCTTCTTCTTGTTGTGAAACTTCATAACCGTTACCCGAAAACTGAGCAGCCAGAGCATCTGTTTCATATTGGTTTAATCGACAACCAAGTGTTTTAAAAGCAATTTTCATTATATTATTATAAAAGCGGTGCAAATTTAAACATAAATCGCAATATGTAAAGACTGGCTAATTATATGAACTTACCTTGCTATAATTCAAATTGAAACAGTTATATAGTGCGCCTGAAATACATATTTTTTTATATTTAAACACTACTATCCGATAAAAAGTGGTTTTGTCCCTAACGGGACAAAAGTTCAATTCTCAATTAAGTGTTTTACCGATCTTTAGTCCCTAACGGTACTGTGCCGTCAGGTACAGAATATCGGTAAAGATGAATCGACCCCAATTTTCAGTGTACTGTAGGGACACCCCAATTAGTTGGCATTATAGCATCTTATCGAAAAATTTATCGGACAGTAGTGTTTTTTTATATTTAACCCGGATTAGTCATTAGAAAGGCAATGAGCTAATGACTTAGCCGGGATTAACCCTACCGAATAGTCGGTACAGGCTGCTTTAAAAAAACTTAATTTGAAAGCATTTCTGATTACAAATTTTTAGTTTTTCTTTAGCGATTTGTCAAAATTTAAGGCATGTAATCAATAACTTAA
>JBBIVA010000015.1:0-38505 GCA_037439945.1 Marinilabiliaceae bacterium | reverse complement strand
ATTAATTTCTAATGACGGTCATTAGAAAAAATGGCTAATGACAAATTTGGGTTTAATTCAACTTGAATCTATTCCTTTTAATTTTTATCAACTTTTTGGCTTATTTTATAAATCCAAATTCAGGATATTTTATGGATTTTCACTTAAAGCCAATGGCCATGATTGCCGCCGATATGGATTTGAGAATTGAAATTAATTTTCGAATCCCAAAATTAAAATCGTGAAGTTTGATTTATAGGGCCTAAAATGGCCAGTCAATTTTTTAAAAAAGAAAAAACTACCCTGTTTTACTGAGTAGTTTTCTGTTCATAGGTATTAAATGTACATTACTTTTTCAGGTAATCATTTACATGTTTTGCTGTTTCACGCCCCTTGGCAATTGCAGTAACTACCAGGCTTGCTCCATAGGCAGCATCACCGGTTGCAAACACCCCGGCTTTACTTGTGGCATAATTTTCATCAACACTAACATTGCCACGGTTATTAAGGTCCAAATCAAATTCATTAACCAATCCCTCGTGAACCGGATGAACAAAACCCATTGAAAGAAATGCAAAATCAACATCTAAAACCCGCACAGTTCCAGGTTTTTCTTCCATTACCCATTTCCCTTCAACATTTGCCCAATCCACATCAGCAACTTCAACCCCTGTTAAAATCCCATCTTTGCCAATAAATTTTTTGGTAATAATACTCCACATCCTGTTACAACCTTCTTCGTGCGATGAAGATGTTTTTAAAGTATTTGACCAAAATGGCCAGGGATTAGTTGAACATCTTTTAACCGGAGGCTTTGGTAATATTTCAATTTGGGATATTGTGTTAGCTTTCTGACGGTTTGAAGTACCAACACAATCACTGCCGGTATCGCCCCCGCCTATAACCAATACATTTTTCCCTGTAACCTGAATTCGTTCTTCTCCAAAAGATACACCCTTTATGACTTTATTTTGCTGGGTTAAAAACTCCATAGCGAAATAAACACCTTTCAAACTCCTCCCTTCAACTGGTAAATCTCTGGGTTTCATTGCTCCAATGGCAATAACCACAGCATCAAATTTTTTTAGCAATTCATTTCCTTTAATTGTTTCCCCAACAAACACGTTGGTTTTAAACACAATTCCCTCTGCTTCAAAAATTTTGACCCTGCGATCAATCACCTTTTTATTCAATTTGAAATCAGGTATTCCATAACGTAGCAAACCTCCTATGGCATCATCCTTTTCAAATACAGTAACTGAATGACCTGCCTGGTTTATAAGGTCGGCAGCAGAAAGTCCGGCGGGACCGGAACCAATTACAGCCACTTTTTTCCCTGTTCTTTTCATTGGTAGCCTGGGCTGTATTAACCCCAATTCAAATGCCCTCTCAACGGTAGCAGATTCATTTTCCCTTATTGTAACTGCCTCTTCATGAATTGCCAATACACATGACTTTTCACAGGGTGCTGGACAAATTTTTCCTGTAAATTCAGGGAAACTATTTGTTAAATGTAATATTGCACTGGCAAGTTCATAATTACCTTTATAAAGTGCATCCTGCCATTCAGGGATTTTACTTCCTACAGGGCAAGCCCAATGACAAAAAGGAATGCCACAGTCCATACATCTGGATGCCTGCAATTTCCTATCCTGTTCATTTAATACCTGTTCAACTTCACCATAATCATCAACACGTTCTCTAACAGGACGGTTCCCCCCTTCCTTACGTTGCACCTCTATAAAACCTTTAGGATTTCCCATGTTGCTATATTTTTAGATTAATGGCTCATTAATTAACCGGTTCTATCAAATATCCACCCTTTGATTACTACATTCCGGATTTTATGACCATTAAATTTTTTGTCAAATAAAAATTACCTGCTCAAATCTTTATTTACTATACAATTAATTCTTTTCGAATTTTTATTCCCTGATGTAAGGAGCATCTTCTGTTTCCCGTATTTTTTGTTCGAGTTCACGAAGTTTATTCTCCTGAAGCACTTTCTTAAATTCAAACGGAATAACCTTTACAAACTTCGGCAAATAATGTTCCCAATTCACCAAAATTAATCTTGCTTTAGAACTGTTAGTGTGTAACAGATGTTTATTAAGCAATGTTTGTAACTCCTGAATATCATCATAATCTTTTACCGCAGAGAGTTCAACCAATCCTTTATTACAGAAATAATCGAATTTTCCGGATTCATCAAGAACATAAGCAATTCCTCCGCTCATGCCTGCAGCAAAGTTACGCCCCGTAGGACCAATAACTACAACACGGCCCCCGGTCATATACTCACAACAGTGATCACCAACACCTTCAACAACGGCATTTGCACCAGAGTTACGAACAGCAAACCGCTCACCGGCTATTCCGTGTACATAAATATTCCCGCTGGTGGCACCATAAAGTACTGTATTTCCTATAATAATATTTTCTTCGGGCTTAAAAGTTGATCCTTTGGGTGGCACGATTATCATTTTACCACCTGATAAACCTTTCCCAAGATAATCATTGGCATCACCATCGAGTCTGAAGCTTACTCCTTTAACCAGGAAGGCTCCAAAACTCTGACCGGCCGAACCGGTGAATGTACAATTGACAGTATCTTTTGGCAACCCATCTTCTCCATAAATTTTTGAAATTTCACCTGAAAGCATTGCTCCTACAGTTCTGTCGGTATTTCCAATAGAGTTTGCAATCCATACTTTTGTTTTACTTTGCAGGGCAGGACGCGCCTGTTTTATAAGTTCATGATCCAGAACTTTATCAACCTTGTGTTGTTGTAATGTAGTCTGTCGTATTGGATATTTCCTTGCTTCGTTGGGGAAATAAGTTATTGTGTTTAAGTCAAGACCTTTGGTCTTCCAATTGCCTACATTAGGGTCAGCTTCAAGAAGATCGGCCCTGCCAATTATTTCATCCATGGATCTTACTCCCATTTCGGCAAGGTGCTCGCGAACCTCAGTAGCTATAAATGTAAAGAAATTAACAAGGTACTCATACTTGCCGATAAACCTTTTGCGCAGTTCCTCATCCTGGGTAGCAATTCCTGCCGGGCAGGTGTTAAGATGACATTTACGCATCATAACACAACCAAGAACCACTAAACCCGATGTAGCAAACCCAAACTCTTCGGCTCCCAGCAGTGCCATTTTAATTACATCAAGTCCGGTTTTTAACTGTCCGTCGGTTTGAATTTTAACCCTTCCTCTTAAATTATTCAATACAAGCGTTTGCTGAACTTCGGCTAATCCCAGCTCAACGGGTAAACCTGCATGTTTAATTGAACTTATGGGGCTTGCGCCTGTTCCTCCTTCTGTACCGCTTATTACAATCAAATCAGCATGCGCCTTAGCCACTCCTGCAGCTACAGTTCCAACACCATTTTCAGACACAAGTTTAACACTAATGCGGGCCGAAGGATTTGTACACTTTAAGTCAAAAATTAATTGTGCCAAATCTTCAATAGAGTAAATATCATGGTGCGGAGGTGGTGAAATCAGCGTTATACCAGGAGTTGAATTGCGCAAATGGGCAATTACCTTATCAACCTTAAAGCCGGGTAACTGTCCACCTTCGCCGGGTTTAGCACCCTGGGCAATTTTAATCTGAAGTTCATCGGCATTAACCAGGTAGTTGTTTGTAACACCAAAGCGGCCACTGGCTATTTGTTTAATTGAACTACGGGCAGACGATTTAAAACGACTTGCATCTTCACCTCCCTCACCAGTGTTACTTCTGCCGCCAATACTATTCATGGCAAGGGCCAATGCTTCGTGGGCCTCCTTTGATATTGACCCATATGACATTGCACCGGTAACAAATCGCTTCATAATTGATTCTATAGGCTCAACTTCATTAATATCAACCGGTTTGTCCTTTATTATATTAAGAAATCCTCTTAAAAACAAGGGTGTTTTGTTATCTTTATCAACCCTGGTTGAATATTCTTTAAATTTAGAATAATCACCAACTGAAGTTGACCATTGCAACAAACCGATTGTTTCAGGGTTCCACCCATGTTTCTCTCCATCCTTCCGGTAGGCATAAGATCCAAAACTTTCAAATGACCCAGGTGGAAGGCTTTCATCAAAAGCTTTCTCATGAAACATTCCGGCTTCATTCGCAATTTCTTCAAATCCCACCCCTCCAATACGTGATGCAGTACCTGTAAAATAAATATCGGTTACCTCTTTTGAAATTCCTATGGCTTCAAAAATCTGTGCCCCATGATAACTTCTCAGGGTGGAGATCCCCATTTTCGACAAAACTTTTAGTAAACCTTTATTTACCGATTTAATATAGTTTTCACGTGCTTCACGGTAATCAATTTTGATGGTTCCGTTCTTAACCATATTGTCAATAACAGCAAAACAAACGTAAGGGTTTATAACACTTGCGCCATAACCCAACAACAGGGCAAAATGCATAACCTCCCTTGCTTCACCGGTTTCAACAATTAAACCAATCTGCATTCTCTTTTTGGCCTTCACCAAATGATGGTGTATTGCTGATGTTGCTAATAACGATGGTATAGCTGCATAATCGGGTGAAATATTGCGGTCACTTATGATAATATAATTGTTCCCATCGTCAACGGCCTTCTCCGCGGTATTACAAATTTCCTGTAATGCAACCTGCAACCCAAGGCCACCTTTTTTTATCGGGAAGGTCATTGGTATTGTTACATGAGTAAATTCTTCACGGCGATAATCCTTAATTTTACCAAGGTCGGTATTATTAAGTATCGGAGATGAAAACCTTATTGACCGGCATTGTGCCTGTGATTCGATTAACAAATTTTTCGAAACTGCGCCGATATAGCTTGTTAATGACATTACTAATCCTTCCCTGATAGAATCGATCGGTGGATTTGTAACCTGTGCAAACAGTTGCCTGAAATATGAAAAGAGTCTTTGCGGCTTATCGGAAAGTACAGAAATTGGCGTATCGTTACCCATAGACCCAACTGGCTCGTTGGCCGTTGTGGCCATTGGCGTAATTATGAATTCAAAATCCTCCTTATTATATCCAAATGCTTTTAAATACGTGTCATATTTCTCGTAAAGTGAAGATGAAACCCGATGTTTAACTTCAATATCCTGCAACGAAATCCTGTTATCCCTTAACCAGTTTTCATAGGGATGGATCCTTGATAGCTGGGCTTTTATTTCTTCATCCGGGATTATTATTCCAAGTTGCGTATCAACCAGAAGAAGTTTGCCCGGACGCAAACGTCCTTTGGTAAGAACCTCATCATCGGCAAAAGATTGTACACCCACCTCTGAGGCCATTACAATTAGGTCATTCTTGGTAATTATAAACCTTGAAGGGCGTAGTCCGTTCCTGTCAAGCGTCCCTCCTATATACCTACCATCTGAAAAAACAATTGATGCCGGGCCATCCCAGGGTTCCATTATTGTACTATGGTACTCGTAATAAGCTTTTAAACTTTGGGGTATAGGATTTTTATCATTCCACGATTCCGGAATAAGCATGGTTAAGGCATGTGGAAGAGTACGCCCTGTCATAAACAAAAATTCAAGCACGTTATCCAAAGATGCCGAGTCACTTTTATTCTGTTCAATTACAGGAAATAGTTTTTTAAGATCCTCACCAAATAAATCAGATTGAAGCAGTCCTTCACGGGCTTCCATCCATAACCTGTTTCCCTTAATTGTATTAATTTCACCATTATGGGCCAAAAGACGGAATGGCTGTGCTAAATCCCAGGTTGGAAATGTATTTGTACTGAACCTTGAATGCACAAGCGCAATTGCACTTGCCATGCGCGGGTTTTGCAAATCAAGAAAATAGGCTCCAAGTTGCTCAGGAGTTAACATTCCTTTATAAATAAACACCTTACTTGAGAGACTAACAATATAAAAGTGGTCCTTTTGCTTTAAAGTTGAACTACGAATTGCATTTTCAGTAATTTTCCTTGTTAAAAAAAGCTTCCGTTCCAATTCGTCCTGCTCATAATTTCCCTGGACAAATATTTGTTTTATTACCGGTTCATTACCTTTGGCTATATCGCCCAGAACCTTATTATTAACAGGTACATCCCTGTAACCAATCAACTCTAACCCTTCAGAAATTATTTGTTTATTGAGTTCGTTCAAACATGCCAGCCTTTCCTTTTCATTTCTGGGTAGAAATACCAATCCGGTACCATATTTACCCGGAGATGGTAAATTAAAAAAAGTTATGAATAAATCATGAGGTACCTGCATGAGTATCCCTGCGCCATCACCCGATTTATTATCGGCACTTTCGGCACCACGATGGGTCATATTAACCAGCACTTCTAGCCCACGAAGTACAATTTCGTTTGACTTCCGGCCCTTGATATTCGCCACAAAACCAATACCGCAATTATCATGCTCATTGCCCGGATCGTACAACCCCTGAGGTTTTGGAAGACGCTGCTCCATAATCTTTACTCATTAAATTAGGTAAAAAATACTTTAACACCAGATTTACCAAATTATGTATTCTGATAAATTAAAACCAAAATAACACTAATAACTATAAAACCGAAAGCAAAAATACAAATATTATTACATTTTCAAATATAAACAGTCATAAAAAGTGTGAAAACCTAAATATTGCAAGGATTAAAGAGGCACTATTATAAGGTTTTAAGCAATTCGGTTTTACCCTCACTATTCGAAACTCCCCGGTAATTATTGTTGGTTCACCGAAAAACATTACTCCCAAAAAACTAACATCATTAAATTTGATTATTGATATTTAAGATTGTTATATTTTTTTCACACCAAAAAATTTTAAAAACTTTTGTTTAATCAACATTTTTAGGTGAATCGAAAATATATAAAATTAATTTGAAAAACCTACCATAAGGTTGATTTAATAACAAAACAAGTAATCGGGCCCTGGGTACCCGGGAAGAACTCGAATTAGTTAAAATTAAAAATTATTTACTATGCAAAAATGTGCTGTATCAGGCAGAAAAGGGCTGGGAATAGTCCTCTTATTGGCAGGATTAGTATTCCTGGCCGGAAATATGGGGTTAATCCCTCATCATATTTACGATGTAATAATAAGCTGGCCCATGATTTTAGTGGCAATTGCGCTAATCTCCTTTATGCGCCGCGACTGGGGAACCGGGTTCATCTTGCTTGCCATTGGCTCTTATTTTCTTTTGCCTAAAATAATTCCCGGCTTATACATGAGGGATATATGGAAATTTTGGCCATTGTTATTAATATTTGCGGGTATAACCTTTATAATTGGCCGGAACAGGGCAAAACTTTCAATTGAATTAATTTCCAACTCTGAAGACACTATAGATGAAGTTTCCATTTTTGGAGGAAGTGCAACAAGAGTTGACTCTAAAAACTTTAAGGGTGGTAAAATAACTTCAATTTTTGGGGGAAGTGAGATTAACATGACAGGGGCCAAATTATCAGACCAAGGGGGAGTCATTGAATTTACTGCAATATTTGGAGGATCAAAAATTATAGTACCGCGTGACTGGAATATTAAAAATGAAGTTGTAAGTATTCTTGGAGGTTTTTCAGATAAGCGTATTGTTTCAAATGAAAATATATCATCTTCTAAAACATTGTTAATTAAGGGAGTAACTATTTTTGGAGGTGGCGAACTGGTAAGCTATTAATACAACCAATATTACTTATTATGATTCACCCGATTATTTCACATCAGCGTGCATTTTATCTTTATTTATCAGCCTGGACAATATTTGCCGTTGCCCAGGCTGCCTTTCTGTACCTTTACGCCGGGTTATCCCTTTATGCATCTGTAATTGACGCTACAATTTATAATTCAGTTATGGTATTACTGGGTTTTAGTTTATGGTACCCGGTTGAATATAACCAAAAAAAAGAAACGTTTATAAAAATACTTTTGCACAGCTTTATAACGGGAATTGCACTTATTGCCATTTGGGCCGGAATTTCGCACATTATTAGCGGAGCAATACTTGCGAATAACGAAGTTTACCTGGTTTTTACCAAACGTATTTTTTCACAACGAATTATGGTTGGTTCATTTTTGATATTAATATTAATGTCGTTGTATAACATTTTTATATTTTACCGCGATCTGGAAGATCAAAAAATAAGGGAAAAAACTTTAAAAAACCAGATAAAGGAGGCGGAACTGAAAGCCTTGAAGGCACAATTGAACCCCCATTTTTTGTTTAACAGCTTAAACTCCATTGGTTCATTAACCATATCCGATCCCGATGGAGCACGGATAATGATTAACCAGCTTTCGGATTTTTTAAGATATTCATTGCAAAAAAACAATGATCAGTATATTTCTTTAAAAGAAGAACTGCAAAATATTGACCGATATCTTCAAATTGAAAAGGTGCGGTTTAGTGACCGGCTTATTTGTGAAACTGAAACTGATCCTGATAGTTTAAATTTGAAACTTCCTGCAATGATATTACAGCCATTGTACGAAAATGCCATTAAACACGGTTTGTACGAGAGTATTGAACCGGTAACAATACGAACTTATTGCCAGGTTAACAAGGGAGATCTTGAGATTTCAATAATTAACAACTTTGACCCACAATCAGTATCTACCAGGGGCGAGGGCGTTGGAATTGAAAATACAGCAAACATCCTTAAGAATATATATAATCATCCTCAATTGCTATTAACCCGTCGCGAAAACAGCCATTTTGAAGTATCTTTGACTATTCCGCAAATTTAAAAGCATGGAAAATTCAGACCGGTTTAAAGCCTTAATTATTGATGATGAGCAGCCTGCCAGGAGTTTAATTGTAAATTACCTTGTAACTTTTCCAGAAATAAATATAGTTGGTGAGTGTTCAAACGGTTTTGAAGCCCTTGTGAAAATACGGGAAACAAATCCCCACATTCTGTTTTTGGATGTTGAAATGCCCAAAATAAACGGACTAGAGCTATTGGAGGTTATAGAGGAATCACCAATTGTTGTTTTCACCACAGCTTACGACCAATATGCCATTAAAGCTTTTGAGTTAAACGCGGTTGATTACCTGCTTAAACCTTTTTCAAAAGAACGTTTTGATGCTGCTGTAAATAAAGTTCTTGACAAAATGCGGACCGGACAAACCATTCCAAAAATATCACCAGCCGGCCTAAGATCAAATATCCAGGAGAACCTTACGCGAATTGTAGTTAAAAATGGTAACAATATAAATGTTATCCCTGTTAACGAAATAAATTTTATTGAAGCCCAGGAAGATTATGTTATGATCTATACCAACAAATCAAAATATCTAAAGAGTCAAACAATGAATTTCTTAGAACAAAACCTTCCCGAAAATCAATTTATAAGAATTCACAGATCATATATTGTTAATATTGAAAAAATTGACAAAATAGAGCCATACGACAAAGAATCCTACATTGCAATTATTCAGCCTGCATTTAAACTCAGGATAAGCCGTTCAGGATATAAGAAATTGAAAAACCGGTTGAAATTCTGATAAATAAATCCGGGGTTTTTTAAAGAATTTTTATTGGAAACTATTTTAATAAATTAAATAACTGTGAACAAAAAAACAGGAGCATTTTACATTATCCTTATCACTATCAAAAAATGATAAAGAGCAACAATAATAACTTCATTATTTCAAGCATTCAAATGCCGAAATTATTACTACCTTAGTATTGGAAAATATTATAGTTAACAGCCATAGCCTGACTTTACATTTAAGTATCTGTTTTGAAACAAATTAAAATGTGGAATCTCAAAAATATCGCCTACTTTTATATTGATGGTTTTAAAAATATGCCATCATGGGCCCGTACACTATGGATAATAATACTTTTAAAACTTTTTATAATGTTCGTGGTTTTCAGACTTTTCTTTTTTCAGAATGAATTAAAAACAAAGTTTAACAGTGATACTGAAAGAGCCGAACATGTAATTGAACAAATTACTAACCAGTAAACAGGGTAGAGACTTTACAATTTTTACCCAAGTTAATAAATATACTTTTTTTGCAGGAATATTATTAATACTGTTAAGCATATCAAATTAACAAAATTAACACCAAATGCTTGAAAATATAGATTTTGCTTTAGTAAACTGGTCGAGGGCGCAATTTGCTTTAACAGCCATGTTTCACTGGATATTTGTTCCGTTGACGCTTGGACTGGCTTTTATGCTGGCTTTTATGGAAACTATTTATTATAAAACCGGCGATCCTGAATGGAAGAAACTGACTAAATTCTGGATGAAACTTTTTGGGATAAATTTTGCCATTGGGGTTGCCACTGGCATAATTCTGGAGTTTGAATTTGGTACAAACTGGAGTAACTACTCCTGGTTTGTTGGTGATATTTTTGGTGCACCACTAGCTATAGAAGGAATAATGGCTTTTTTCCTTGAAAGCACATTTATTGCTGTGATGTTTTTTGGTTGGGATAAGGTTAGCAAAAAGTTCCATTTAGTCTCAACATGGTTAACTGCCATAGGGGCAAACCTTTCGGCTTTGTGGATTTTGGTTGCCAACGCCTGGATGCAAAATCCTGTAGGTACAAAATTTAACCCTGACACTGTAAGAAACGAAATGGTAAACTTTTGGGAAGTTCTTTTCTCAGAAACTGCGGTTAATAAATTCCTTCACACAACAACATCAGGATTTGTGCTTGCCGCCATTTTTGTAATGGGAGTTAGCAGTTGGTTCCTCATCAAAAACAGAGAGACTCTTTTTGCAAAACGAAGTATAGTAATTTCATCGGTGTTTGGTATTATAAGCTCACTAATATTAATTGGTACCGGCGATAGCTCAGCAAAGGAAATAGTAAAAACACAACCTATGAAATTTGCAGCCATGGAAGCTCTTTACCAGGGTCAGGAAAATGCGCCGCTTGTTGCTTTTGGGATACTAAGTAATGAAGGACCAGGTGAAACCCTTAACCCTGATAGTCAAGCCGATTTTATTGTTAAAATTGAGATACCATCAATGTTATCTATTCTGGCCCATGGTGACCCAACAAGTTTCGTTGCCGGGATTAAAGATTTGATTATGGGCAATGAGGTGCACGGAATTATGCCGTACCGCGAAAAAATTGAGCGTGGCTACCTGGCACAACAAACTTTAATAGCATATAAAAACGCTCAAAAAACAAATCCTGAAGGAGAAGAGTATAAACTATTAAGGGCCAAATTTCTTGATGAACAGTTTATGAATGATTACTTCAGTTACTTTGGCTATGGCAATTTCTATGACCCAAATCCTGATATTCTTGAAAAAAATGCATTTAAAATTGTTCCCCCAATTTCATTAACCTTTTACGCATTTCATATTATGGTTATGCTGGGTTTTTACTTTCTGGCACTTTTTGCAGTTTTTCTGTTTTTTATTATGCGCAATCAGCTACACAATAAAAAATGGCTTTTATGGGCAGCCGTGTGGACTATTCCCTTGGTATACATTGCGAGCCAGGCCGGATGGATAGTAGCCGAAGTTGGCCGCCAGCCATGGGTAATACAGGATTTAATGCCAACCATGAAAGCTGTAACCCGAATTGACAGTAGTGCTGTAATTATTACCTTTTGGTTATTTGCAATAACATTTGTAGGTCTTTTTATAGCCGAAATTAAAATTATGACCAAGCAAATAAAAATTGGTCCAAAAAAAGGAGGAACCAAATAATGTTTGAAACACTTTCGCACTTTGCTTTACAACAATACTGGTGGATTATTATTTCAACACTTGGTGCCACGCTGGTTTTTTTAATGTTTGTTCAAGGTGGGCAAACTCTTATTAATGTTATTGGAAAAAATGATATTCAGCGAACCATGATAATTAATACTCTTGGCCGTAAATGGGAATTTACCTTCACTACACTGGTTACTTTTGGAGGAGCTTTTTTTGCATCATTTCCGTTATTTTACAGTACAAGTTTTGGAGGGGCATACTGGGTTTGGATGATTATTCTCGGGGCCTTTATTATTCAGGCAGTTTCGTACGAATTTCGCAGTAAGGCTAATAATTTTTTCGGAGCAAAATTTTACCAGAAATGTTTATACATTAATGGTATTATTGCACCTTTTTTTATTGGAACTGTTGTGGCAACATTTTTTACCGGGTCACCATTTTCAGTTAATATGTTAAACCATTCTCAATGGGAAACTCCCTGGCATGGCCTGGAATTGCTTCTTAACATTCAAAACCTTATTCTTGGTTTTACAGTCTTGTTTTTAACCCGCTCCCTGGGATTACTTTACTTTCTGAATTCAATTGATGATGATGAAATAGCTGATAAATCAAGAAAACACCTAATTCCCAACAGTATAGTCTTCGTGATTTTTTTCCTGACATTTGTAATTTGGCTATTGTTAAGTGATGGGTACGCTGTAAACCCTGAGAATGGGATGGTTTTTATGGAAGCTCATAAATATTTGAGCAATTTTATTAATATGCCGGTAGTTTTAATCTTGTTTCTGGTTGGTGTTCAACTTGTTTTGTACGGGTTTTATACTGCTATTATTAAAAAATCCAACAATGGTATCTGGTTTTCAGGGTCCGGAACATTTTTAGCAGTATTAACGCTGTTTTTAGTTGCCGGCTTTAACAACACATCGTTTTATCCATCATACTATGACTTGCAAAGTTCACTTACAATTATAAATTCATCGTCAAGTCACTATACATTAACAACCATGAGCTATGTATCGCTTTTGGCACCTGGTGTGGCAACATATATCTGGTTTGTATGGAAGGCCATGAACAACAAAAAAATTAACCGTGACGAAATGTCGTCAGATGACACCCATATTTATTAATAACAACTTTTTAAACACCCAAAAATGAAATATACAGCAGAAATTATTTGGTACCTGTTTTGGATTTTGTCCATTGCAGGCAGTTATTACCTATCATTATTTGCCATTAAGTATTTCGAAAGTAAATGGAATATTGAAAATGATGACAATGAAAAAAAGGTTGATGATTGAAAGAATTTAAAAATATGTAGTGTAATAATTTCTTTTTGCTTTAAATCCCAAACAGGCTGTAAAAACAATATTTTCAAATCAACTCAAAAACAACGGGGTCCAGCTATCAATATAAACATTGCGGCATGATTAACAATTTCGAAATACAAATACAAATACAAACCGTAATTTATTCATAATAAACTATGTTAAAATTCCATTATTTACTTGATTTACCCAACATCATTAAAACAGCAGAGTAAATAATGTAAAACGGAACTATTACCGCCAGGGCACCTGCCCCCAGAAAAACCAGGCAAACTATTGAAACAATTAGCAGAATATACCTGTGTTCATTGCCTTTTAAACCAAAACTTTTGAATTTTAATGAAAACATTGGTATTTCACTAACCAACAAACCACAGAAAACTGCAATTACCAGCAGTATTATCCAGGGATTGACCAAGATTAATACCCAGCTTTCACCAATAAAAATCAAATACACAAATGAAACAGTGAACATACCTGTAGCTGTGGTTGTGAGCCCGATAAAATTTTCAGTCTGACGGGTATCATTGTTGAATTTTGCCAAACGTAGGGCAGCAAAAACGGTAAGTATAAAAGGAGATAAAAGTAATAATTGCTGACTAGTGGTGAGTGTAAAAAAACTTCCGCCCCAATTTCCGGTAATTGAATAATGAAGTAAAGACGAAAAAACAGCCGATGGCGCATATCCGAAGCTTATAAGGTCGGCAAGTGAATCAAGGTCTCTTCCAATTAAACTGTAAGCATTTAAAGCCCTTGCAGTAAATCCATCCAGAAAATCAAACAATGCAGCAGTTAATATGCACCATACTGTTAATTCAGGACGGCCTGCAAAAGCAAAATAAGCACCAATAGCCCCAAGAAAAAGGTTTACACTGGTTAGGAAATTGGGTAAATGACGAATAAGTGACATCTAATTTTTTTTCTAAAAATAGTGCTTTTAAAAATAAGGAAAGCATGAAAAATATAAAACTTTTACATTTGACTAAACCATAATCGTTTAAAATCGTTATATCTATATCAATAAATCTTAAATAGGGTATAAATTTTATCCCAACAACAATTAGTTATGATACGTTGGACATCGGAATTTATTATTGGTATTCCGGAAATTGATTTGGAGCACCAGTTTTTATTTGAAGCATTAAATGATTTCTACAATGGTTTACGTAGTAATGAGCCTACAAAAAGTATAACAAAACTAATAGACAAGTTGGTTTATTATGCCAGAATGCATTTTTCACATGAAGAGGAGTTAATGAGAATGTCGGGGTTTCCCCAATTACATGAACACATGCTCGAACACATGGAGTTTTTAGAAATAATTAACAGGTACCATGATAATATTCAAAAAAACAAACCGGTGGCATCGTTGGAAATAACAGCTTTTATTAAAGATTGGATAAACAACCATATTTTAATTGAGGATAAAAAAATAAAGCCTTATTATGACTCAAGTTTGGTAAAAAACTTCTCAAATATATTTAACAGTGATAATCAAAGCGTTACCACATAGGCGCAAACCTTGTAATTAGTTTCCAGATTTTCTGGCCCAGGTATTAAGAGGCTCTATTGTAAATCTGCATTATAATTTTCAGGTGTTTAGCAGCCAATTTTATTGGCCTATCAGGGTCAGTTTTTCTATCCAAAACATTAATAAAATAACAGGCTAGTTCAAAGTCAAAATCCTGCTGTGGTAAATCAATAAAATATTTTTTCCGTTTTCCCGGTACCTTTTCCATTTCTGTCAACAGTAAAAGTCTCAACCATATTAGAATCCCACGTACAAAAAGAAAGTTTCACCCCCCCTTTTTTTACCATAAATTATTGTTTTATTATTTGCCTCCATATTGGCAGATGGGGCATTTTACCAATAATCCCAAATTTGTCTTAAGCCATTTTTTCTAATGACCGTCATTAGAAATTAATAGTCTTAAGTTATTGATTACATGCCTTCTATTTTGACAAATCGCTTTAGAAAAACTAAAAATTTGTAATCAGAAATGCTTACAAATTAAGTTTTTCTAATGCAGCCTGTACCGACTATTGGGTAGGGTTAATCCCGGCTAAGTAATTAGTTCATTGCCTTTCTAATGACTAATCCGGGATAATATGTCAAATTGGTATCAAAATCCATTTTAACCGCAAAAAGCTCTTCAATATCAAATATTGAACACCATTCTCCTTCCTGAAAAGGTTATTTGTTATAAAGGAGGGTGAAACACTTCTTCGTTAAGGTTTATCGCTTAAAATGCCCAAATAAAACGATAAATCATAAACGCCCCAATCAATTAACAGACCACCTCCGGCAATTGACTTGTTTAAAAACCATTTGGGCGGAGGATGATACTAAATACCCTGATGTGCGTGCATAGATACCGAATTATCATGTATAAAAGTATACCCGCCAGGATCACCTGAGCCAATAATCTTTTTAATATAATTGAATTTTGGTTGTAGCCTGCTTTGTATGCACGAACAACCACATACTATAACATCAGGATAACTGCCGCAGGGTGAAACAGTTTTATTTAATTCATCGGCCTTTATAGCCAGTGGTTTTTTAACCAACAAATGCTTTCCTGACACTATAACATATTTCGTCATTTGAAAATATGATGAAGGCTGAGATGTTATAATCACTGCATCTACACTCCTGCTATTCAATTTATCACGGTAATTTGTGGTGCCAAATGAAATATTATTTTTTTTGTAATCAATAAATTTTAACTTATAATTCAGGGCTACCCAATTAATTTGCCCCTTAAGGTTTTCAGAAAACCTGCGACATGTTTTTATGCTTTCATGCCTGCTCCAATAATTCCAATATTTAAGTTTTTCACATAGCATCTTTAAAAAAAAAAGAATACTTAAATATTGGCTCTTGTGAAAAATCAGTAACCCTGTAGTTTATTTAACGATAAAACTTTTATCTCGTTTACATCAATTATCTGGTCTGTAATTAACTCCACAAACTTTTGTTGTCCCGGTAAAATATCAAAAAAATTATCGGTCAAAAAAACATCTTCAGAAGGAATATCCAAAAATACACTACCCGCCATCTTATCAGAAGAAATTGAGATTAAATATCCTTTTGCTGTTTTAGTTGCAGAAAATTTAATTTCGGTATCCGGAAAAATTAAATCTTTGGGCTCGTGAAAATAATAGAGGTTGTCGGCTATAACTTTATCATCCTCCAGTAAATCAATTACAACAACCAACTCTTTTGTATTATTATCAGTTGTTAAATTACCAATGCTTTCACTGAAAACAACAATTGATGAATTTGCGGGTATTTTTGGCGACAATTCTTTATTAAATAATTCAATTCCGTCAAAATTCATCAATCTTATTTTAATTTTTGATTCAATGGGGGTTAGCCTGTCGCTTACAACAAAAATTTTTAATTCGTTTTCGTGCATGGAAGCCGAAACGATAACATCATTATACGCTTTGCGAACCGCATAATGTGAAGCCTTCCACCTTCCATAATAATCAACAGATGACCAGGAAATGGTTGGCCAGCTATCGTTAAGCTGCCAGTATAGCGAACCCATGCAGTGCGGCATTGCCCTGCGGTGCGATTCAATTGCCGTTTTATAGGCTTTGGCCTGAAGTAATTGACTTACATAAACAAACTCTTCAAAATTATCCGGTACTTTATAATAATTGCCCATGTACCATTTTATCATATCATTACCATCAAATCCGGGCTTAATATATTCCATTTTACTTCTTTGCCGGTGCCTCATTACCGGTGATTCAAAGTACTGGTTTTCAACAGGTGAAAATCCATTTATGGTTTGCATACCCGGGAATGACTGGATACCATATTCACTTACGAACCGCGGGATATTTTCCTCAAAGGCGGAGAAGGATTTTTGGCCAAACCAAATGGTCCAGTCATGTTCATCGCCTGATTTTCTGTCGGCAAGTTTGTTGTCATATGATATGGGCGATGATGACCAATATTGAGTTTTAGGGTCGAATTCATGAACCGCTGCCGGTAATATTTCATAGAAAATCCGCTCGTATGTTTTCCACATATATTCCCTGGTTGCTGGAGAAAACATTTCCTTCCAACCCCAATGATGCCATCCATGAAGGTTTTCATTATTTCCACACCATAATGCCAGGGAAGCATTATTCCGTAACCTTTTAACATTGTAAACTGCCTCCTTCCTTATATTTTCAAGGTGAGCTTCATCACCCGGTTGCAAGGCACAAGCAAACATAAAATCCTGCCATACCAGAATACCGTTTTGGTCGCAAAGCTGGTAAAAATAATCATCCTCATAAATTGCTCCGCCCCAAACACGAACCATATTCATATGGGCCTCTACTGCATTATTGATAAGATTTTGGTAAGTTTCTTTTGTAACCATAGGTGTAAGTGTTTCAGATGGGATAACATTAGCTCCCTTCATAAAAACCGGAAAACCGTTTAACTCAAAGTAGAATGACCGGCCTGTACTGTCTGGTTCCTGTACTAACCTAAGGGTACGTACACCATACTTTATCTCATGCTTGTCTGAAATTAAATTACCTTTTTCAAGAGAAAATGATAAGGTATATAAATATGGTTTCCCCAGGCCATTTGTCCACCAAAGCTTGGGATTTCTAATTTCAGCTGATAATTCTATAAAATTAACCCCTTCCTTTAGGTCAACCAACTTGCCAGCCACCCGGGACATTTCATTAATATTTAGATTAACTTTATAGCTTCCTGCCTTAGAAGCAATAACTTCAATACGGGCAAAAATCTCAGCATTAATTTCATTTGCCTTACGGGTTTCCAGATAAACATCTTCTATAACGGCATTATCCCAGGCTTTAACAAAAACCGGCCTCCAAACGCCTGAAGTAACCAGCCTGGGGCCCCAGTCCCAACCAAAATGAAAAGGCGCTTTACGAGTAAATACATTAGTTCGTTCATTAACAGGGGCTTGTTCATTAATAGCCGGTATTAAATAATCAATAGCCCTAAGTTTCTTTAATCCTTCATTCACGGGCGAATGAAATATAACTTTTATGTTGTTTATTCCTTCAGCTAAAATTCCCTTAACACCAATTCTGTGCTCAATAAACATATTGTCTGATGATAGTATTAAACTATCGTTTAAATAAACATCAGAATAAGTATCCAATCCCTTAAAAATAATTTCAATGTTCTCTTTTGCAAGAATATCATCCCCGATTTTAAAATCAACCCTGTAAATCCAGTCTTTCTTCTCAACCCATTGCACATCATTTTCATTCAAAGAGTAATGAGGGTCATTAATTATTCCATTTGCCAACAAATCTGAATGAACAGTACCGGGCACAATAGCAGGAAGCCATTTTTCCATACCGCCTTCACTAAACTCCCAATCAGATGAGATTTCAAAAATTACAGGGATATCCTCTGTATAATTATTGCATGATAATAACATAAATATCAAACTTATAACCAGGTTATGCTTAGTAAAATTGTTCATTCTTTATATGTTTTTTTCTTGATTTAACTTTAATTTCTGTTACCTGACCAGTTAATTGCCCCAATAAGGTGGTTCTGAAAATTAATATCAGAATATATTTGGGAACTATGTCCAAGGGCAGTTTGAAACACCCTTCCATCTCCCACCAATTTGCACCAAACAAGCGGATGATCACCCATGCTTTGGTTCACATCTTTAAACCATTTATTATCATCAACTTCATAAGATGATTCATCAATTGATATTAATACCCTTACTGAATTACGGGGAATCCGGTCAAAACTATACCATTCATCCTCAATAACCCATGTACTGTCGGGTAAATATATAGTTGCAGGGTGTTCCCTGTCTTCAATTATCAGCTCTCCTTTCTGAACCGGAGGATGGCCTGTAAACTTTGCCCCAATTGCATTTACATACCAATCCCAGTTGTTTTCGGTAACGGTACCGCTATGTATTGTAACCAATCCCTTGCCACCTTCTATGAAACTTTGTAAAGCCAACTGCTGATTTGTATCCAGAATATTACCTGTTGTTTGCAAAAAAACCACTACATCAAATTTTACCAGCGAATCACTTAATAAAAAGGCAGGATCATCAGAATTTGCTATTTCCCAACTATTGTTTTTGGCAAGGTTACTTAGTATTTCCAAAGCTACCGGAATACATTCATGCCTGTAACCATCTGTTTTTGTAATTACTAATATCTTTAATGTTTCACTTTTATTTATTAACCTTATAGCAACACATTTTTGTAAGCATAAAAACTGTTGCAACCAATAAAAGTATTTTAAATTGTTTCATTTAATTACTATCAAATAAAGCCTAATTAATTAGGGTTTCCTATAATTGCACCTGTAAAGCCAACCTGTATCCGTAAAGGGCAAATACCTGAAAGGGTCAGATAATTCATCCCAAATTTGGTAAATGGATTAAAACTCATCAAAAATACCTTCCCAAAAGGGGGTGCTCTACAATAATTTTCTTTAGTTCCAATAAATCAACCGTACCCTGTTTTCTGTAAATTATGTTCCCTCCGGGTTCAATAAGGAAAGAATAGGGTAATGCCCCTTCCCATCGAGTATCTATAGCTTCAATCAGCTTATATTTATCATCTTCATTAAAAATAAAATTTGCGACAGGTGCATTCTTGCTTTTAAGCATATTTAAAACTTTATCTTTATTGTTAATATTATCTGCCGAGATTGTAACAAATTCAAAATCCCTGTTGCCATAAATCCTCTGTAAATTAATTAGGTCGGGAAGTTCAAGGACACACGGGGTACACCAAGTTGCCCAAACATTTATTAACAATAATTTATCTGTTTTATTGCTTAAAAGAGAGTCAATTCCTTCTTTACCAATCCATTTAAGTTCCACATTTTTTTCTTTCCATTCTTTTTCAACACGTTCAGCATAGTCAGATTTCCATGACCATTTAACTGAACAGCCAAATGTTTTTGTAACCGGTGTAGTAACAGCCTTTCCTTCCAGAATTTCATCAACAGCGGTTCGTAAATCTTCACCATTGGCGGTTCCGGGCTTTTCAACACCATCAATTCTTCCTGAATATCTAAGTTTTCTATCCTTATCAAAAACAAAAACATGCGGTGTGGTTACAGGCCCAAATTTTACAGAAACCTCATGTGTATCGCCATCATACAAATATGGGAAATTATAACCCTTATCATTAGCCCTTATTGCCATTGTTTCGAATGAATCGTCCAGGTCTGAATAACTGCACTCTTCTGGGAGTAAAGCCAATGAACTATTAGGGTTTATAGCAACAACTGCTACATTTTTATCCTTGTAATCCCAAGTAAACTTTATAAGTCTGTCCTCATAGGCCTGTGCTGTTGGGCAATGGTTGCAGATAAAGGCAATTACCAATACCTTTGAATTTGAAAAATCATCAATTGAAACATCCAAACCATTCATATCGGGTAGGTTAAAATAAGGAGCATCAGACCCGATCTCAAGTGTTTTCACATCTTGCTTTTCAACAATTACAGGATTTGGTTTGAATAAAGATTTGCTTTTTCTTTGGTTGCAGGAAATAAACAATAATAGGAAAATGCTTAGGTAGAAACCGGTCTTGAATTTTAACTTCATAATTTTCAGGTTAGAATGATTAAGGGTCAAGATACACATTTTTCGCTAAACAATGCAATACGGGTGTTTTATTATACCCAATTTTAAAAATAAATATTAGTTATAACAACTAAATTAATTTTCATTAATAAAGATTTAAATGGAAATTTATTTGAACCTAAAACAAAAAGACCTACTTTTGCAATGATTTAATATAATTGATATGATTATTAGAATACATAACATAGCTCATCATTTCCCTTATTAAGGGTGGGCTTGTTATGCACATAATTAACAAAAGGCTTACCCTGTGCGGTAAGCCTTTTGTGTTTTAAATTTCTTTAGTAAACAGGAGGTTTAATAAAACATCAACTAAAAAAAATAATTGATAATATGGAAACAAAACTTCGTATAGCTTTACAAAAAAAAGGGAGGCTCCATGATGAAAGCATGGAGCTTTTGAAGGAAGCAGGAATAAAATTTAACCTTGGAAGTGGGCGCTTGGTAGCATCAGCCAATGGTTTTCCAATTGAAGTATTATTTTTAAGGGACGATGATATTCCGCAAACTGTTGCTGATGGTGTTGCTGATATTGGTATTGTTGGAGAAAATGAATATGCCGAAAAAGAATTTGATATAGAATTATTAAAAAGGCTCGGTTTTAGTAAATGCAGATTATCTCTTGCCATTCCAAAGGGCGAAAACTATCAGGATATAACATGGTTCAACGGGAAAAAAATAGCTACATCCTACCCTAAAATCCTTACCAGGTTTTTTGATGAAAAAAAAATTAATGCCGATATTCATGAGATTGCCGGCTCTGTTGAAATTGCCCCGGGAATAGGCCTTGCACATGCAATTTTCGACATAGTAAGTTCCGGAAGTACTTTAGTTGCAAACAGCCTGAAAGAGGTTGAATCAGTAATGAAATCAGAAGCTATTCTTATAGCTAATAAAAATCTGCAACCATCAAAAACCAACCTTATTGAGCAGCTTATTTTTCGTTTCAATGCTGTTCAGGCATCAAATTCAAATAAATACATATTATTAAATGCTCCAAATAATAAGATACCTGCCATTGTAAAATTATTACCTGGGATGAAAAGTCCCACCTTATTGCCACTTGCCCAGGAAGGCTGGAGTTCAATTCACTCGGTTATTAAAGAAGAGCAGTTTTGGGAGGTAATTGGTAAACTTAAAGAGAATGGCGCTGAGGGGATATTGGTTATCCCAATTGAAAAAATGATTTTATAAACACGTAGTGAAATGCAAACTATTTTTTATCCTAATAAAGAAAACTGGCATCAAATCCTTTCAAGACCTGTTAACAACCAGGAACATCTGTTCGATTTAGTTACGCCCGTAATCAATTCAGTTCGTATTAATGGTGACAAAGCTATAAAAGATTTTACCAAACTGTTCGATAAAATTGATATTGATTCTTTCCTGGTTTCCCAGGAAGAGATTAATTCGGCATGTTTGCTTGTAGATAGTGAATTAAAGGAAGCTATTAACCGGGCAATGAAAAACATCCGAAAATTTCATCAAAGTCAGCAGCATTCAGTTAAAATTATTGAAACTGAGCCGGGTGTAAAATGTTGGCAAAAAAGTGTACCCATTGAAAAAACCGGGCTATATATCCCGGGTGGTTCGGCCCCACTTTTTTCAACAATCCTGATGCTGGCAGTACCCGCCGAAATAGCAGGCTGCAAAGAAATTTACATTTGTACGCCCCCTGGAATTAACGGTCAGATAAATCCGGTAATTTTATATACCGCCCACCTTACAGGTGTCACAAAAATTTTCAGGGTAGGCGGAGCCCAGGCAATTGCCGCTATGGCGTATGGCACAGAATCGATTCCCAGGGTGGATAAAATTTTTGGGCCCGGAAACAGCTACGTAACAGCAGCTAAGCAAATTGTTGCCTTAAATGGTGTAGCAATAGATATGCCCGCGGGGCCTTCGGAAGTGGCTGTGTTGGCCGACGACAGTGCAAACCCCGCTTTTGTCGCAGCTGATTTATTGTCCCAGGCAGAGCATGGCACAGACAGCCAGGCAATCTTAATTACTGATAGTATGCAACTTGCAAAATTGGTTTATGAAGAGGTAAATAAACAGCTTGGTTTGCTGCCAAGAAATGAAATAGCACATAAAGCCATGCAAAACAGCAGAATTATTGTAATGAGAAATATTGATGAAATGATTGACCTTGCCAACTCATATGCCCCTGAACATTTAATTTTGGAAATAAAAAATGATGAAATAGTAGCCGAAAAAATTATCAATGCCGGTTCGGTATTTCTTGGACATTTAACTCCCGAAAGTGCGGGAGATTATGCTTCAGGAACAAATCATACCTTACCAACCTATGGCTATGCAAAGGCATATAGTGGAGTAAATCTTGACAGTTTCTCAAAAAAAATAACTTTTCAGAAGATTTCATCCCGGGGTTTATTAAACCTGGGCCCGGTAATTGAAATAATGGCTGAAGCCGAACTTTTAACTGCCCATAAAAATGCTGTTAGTATACGACTGGATGAATTAAAAAAAAGGAAATAACAAACATAAAATACTGTGTTATAAACCTGGTTTGTTTTTTAAAGTAATCTCAAAATATATAACCACCATACCCAAAATGAAACAGCTTGAACAACTTTTACGCCCCAACATTATAAACCTAAAGCCTTACTCATCGGCACGTGATGAATACACCGGTGAGCCTGGTATTTTCCTTGATGCCAACGAAAATCCTTACAACTCGCCATTTAACAGATATCCGGACCCATACCAAAGGCAACTAAAGGTTAAAATTGGTAAATTGAAGAATATTGATCCATCATGTATTTTTCTTGGAAACGGGTCAGATGAGCCAATTGACATTGCTTACCGTGCATTTTGTGAACCCGGAAAAGATAATGTAGTTTCCATTGACCCTACCTATGGAATGTACCAGGTGGCCGGGGATATAAATAATGTTGAAGTAAGGAAAACACTTTTAACCAGCGACTTTCAATTGAATGTTAATGCCCTTCTTCAAAGAACTGATGAAAATACAAAACTAATGTTTCTGTGTTCACCAAATAACCCGACTGGAAATTGCTTTAAAACAGACGACATTGAAGATATTTTATCAAAATTTGAAGGAATTGTAATTTTGGACGAGGCTTACATCGATTTTGCCCCTGAAAAAAGTTTTCTCCCAAAATTAAACAAATATCCTAATCTTATTATTCTGCAAACATTTTCGAAAGCATGGGGTATGGCCGGACTAAGACTTGGTATGGCATTTGCCCAACCCCAAATTGTTAAAGTATTTAGTAAAGTAAAATATCCCTATAACTTAAATATCCTGTCACAACAAAAAGCCCTTGAATTAATCGAAAATGCCAGATTAACCGAAAATTGGGTATTAAATTTAAATAAAGAGAAAGAGAATATTGCTTCACAATTATCAAAGTTTAAATTTGTGGAAAAGATCTTCCCGTCGGATGCCAACTTTTTATTGATTAAAACCCCTGAACCCAGAAAAATATACGACTACCTGATAAATAAACAGATAATAATCCGTGACAGGTCAAATATTTCCTTATGCTCTGGTTGCTTGAGAATAACAATAGGTTCGCCCGATGAAAACAAATCGTTGATTGACACTTTAAAAAAATATATTTAAACTTATAATTGAAATTTGATCTATATTAAACCCAACCTGGTTAAACTGTTGTTGAAAAAGATAAAATTTTAATATGTTAACCCTAAATAAAATACAAATCCCTTATTAAGGAAATTTTAAACATATTGAATTATGATAAAAAGATCAATTGTTTTTTTTGCATCCCTAATGTTAATAACTATACCCGGATATAGCCAAAAACCAATCCCATTATGGGAAGGAGAAATACCATTCAACAAAAAAGGAATAAAAGTTGACGAAATAAATGATAACAACAGAATATCAAAAGTAACAATCCCTGTAATTTATCATTTTGAGGTAAACAACAAATCAGTTTCAGATAAACCAGCTGTTGTTATAATACCCGGAGGCGGATATTCACGTGAGGCAATTGACCATGAAGGATGGTTGGCCGCGCAATGGTTTACCCAAATTGGAATTGAAGCCTTTGTTTTAAAATACAGGCTTCCTGATGGTGAATTGGTTACAAACCAACATTTGGTTCCGCTAATTGACGCCCAGCAGGCCATTGCACTGGTTAGGGAAAACGCAGCAAAGTATGGAATAAATCCCGGGAAAATTGGAGTAATAGGCTTTTCTGCTGGTGGTCATTTAGCTGCATCAGTTTCCAACCTGTTTAACAACCCGGTTAATAATAATAAAACTGCCACACAGGTTCGTCCTGATTTTTCAATACTTGTTTATCCGGTTATAACTATGGATGATAATTTTACACATAAAGGCAGTAAAGAAAACCTTATAGGGAAAAATCCAACAGAAGAATTGGTAACTAAATATTCAATGGAAAAGCAGGTTTCTGATAAAACACCCGTAACATTTCTAATCCATTCATTAAACGATTTGGCTGTACCAATCAAAAACAGTGATATTTATGCCGAAAACCTTTATAAAAAGGGAGGTGATGTCACAAAGATTGTCCTCCCGTATGGAGGCCATGGTTTCGGCTTCAAACCCGATTCACAGGTTAGCTGGTGGGCCAAATACCTCGAAATTTGGATTAAGACAAGAATAATTAATGATTAAATCAAAATGCAGAAAAAACTTCTTTTTATCGACCGCGATGGCACATTAATTAAAGAACCACCTGTAGATTTCCAGGTTGACTCTCTTGAAAAACTTGAGTTTTATCCCGGTGTAATCCGCAATTTAAATATTATAGCCCAAAAACTTGATTTTGAATTGATAATGGTAACAAATCAGGATGGTCTGGGCACCGCTTCCTTTCCTGAAAACAAATTTTGGCCGGCCCATAATAAAATGCTTAAAACCTTTGAAGGGGAAGGAATAATATTTGATAAAATATTCATTGACAGGTCATTTCCATCTGATAATGCGCCAACGCGAAAACCACGCACCGGACTACTTACTCAATTTTTTAGTGGTAATTACAACCTTGCTGAATCAATTGTTATTGGAGACCGCATCACCGATGTGGAACTGGCTAAAAACTTGGGTTGTAAAGCAATTTGGATTTCCAATCCCGAAAATGAAGTCGAACTTACCGAAAAAGACAATTTAAGTGATTATTGCGTTCTTGTTACTGAAAGTTGGGATGAAATAACTCAATTTTTATTCCGTAAAGAAAGAATATTTACTTTGGAACGAAAAACATCTGAAACAAAAATAAACATTGCCTTAAACCTTGATGGCTCAGGCAAATGCAACATAACTACAGGTTTACATTTTTTCGATCATATGCTTGAGCAAATTGGTCGTCATTCGGGTTGCGACCTGACTGTTATAGTAAATGGCGACCTTCATGTAGATGAACATCATACCATTGAAGATACAGGTCTTGCCCTTGGACAAGCCTTTAAAAATGCATTGGGCGATAAACTTGGTATAGAAAGATATGGATTTTGTTTGCCTATGGATGACACTCTTGCACAGGTGGTAATTGATTTTGGTGGAAGACCCTGGCTTGTGTGGGATGCAGATTTTAAACGTGAAAAGGTTGGTGATGTTCCCACCGAAATGTTTTATCATTTTTTTAAAAGCTTTTCCGACACATCGTTAAGCAATATTAATATTAAAGCTGAGGGTACTAATGAACATCATAAAATTGAAGGAATTTTCAAGGCTTTTGCAAAAGCCATAAAAGCAGCAATACGCAAAGACCCATTCAATAATCATTTGCCAAGCACAAAAGGTGTTTTGTAAAATAATAACTGAAGCAAGGGTCAAACCTAAAACTCACTACAAACCACATGTTTTCAGACCACCCAGGTGTAAATCAAGGGCCCTTACCCATATCTGTATTTCCTTCATTGAAATTGCCAGTTAAAGTATGAGTAAAGCCATTGCAATGCCATTTACATTTACTGCAATGGTTTGCACTTAATATAAATAAAAAAATACCTAATACGCACAACAGCAAACTTTAAACACCGGGCAATTGCATGGCCATTGTAAAACGCAAACGTTTGCGCACATTATTAACCTGACCTGACAATATGAGTTTTGGTGATTGGTTAAACTTCTCGTGAAGACCCCTAACAACTGATTCATAGGCCAAAACCCAATTGGGGTATTCTGGCAGGATTAATGAAATATCTGAAAATAGTAAGGCAGGGGCGGGTAAATTCAATTGTTCTATTAAAAGGTAAAAAATAAGCCACTTAAATAAATCTATATCCAATAAGCATAAAACATTTGCCGTTTTAACTTATTTTTCCAACTTTTACATTACCAAAAAAATTCCGAGATGGAACGAATTGCAATTTTTCCCGGATCGTTTGATCCATTCACCATTGGACATGAAAATGTTGTACGACGGGGACTTAAATTATTTGATCAGATAATTATTGCGGTTGGACATAACACCACCAAAAAATATTATTTCGATATTGAAGATCGGGTTGAATTTATTAAAGCTGAGTTTGCTGATGAGAAGAGAATAAGTGTTGAAAAGTATGAAAATCTTACTGTTGATTTTGCCCGGCAAAAAAATGCCGACTTTATACTAAGGGGCATTAGGACCGCTGCCGATTTTGAATATGAAAGGGCAATTGCACAAGTAAACCGCCTTATGACAAGCATTGACTCGGTTTTCCTGTTAACAACGCCACAACATACACCTGTAAATTCCTCAATTGTTCGTGATATTATTAAACATGACGGCGATGCATCTAAATTTATACCTGAAACAATTTACAGGCTTATACTTGATAAAAAAAGATTAAACCACATGAATTGCAACGCCCCCACATAAACACCCTACACTTTTATTATGAATAATGGGTAAAACTTTTGGCACAGGTTTTAATTTTTCTCAAGGTTTTTAGTTTGATTATTATTAAAAATGAAAAAAATCTTCTGCACAGTAATATTGTTATTTGTTATTGGATTTGCACTTTATTCAAATATTAAAACCGACTCCGTAAGGTTTTATGGTAAAGCGCCCGAATATGCAGGTTACAATTTGGTCTTTTATAAGTATTCGAATTTTATAATCCCTGAAACTACACCTGTTGTTAATTTAACAATTGGAAAGGATGGAGGATTTAATTTCTCATTCCCGTTAAATGAAACCCTATATTCATATACCGACCTTGGACGTTTCAGAGCCTTCATTTACCTTGAACCCGGATTGTCATACCATCTGGTTCTCCCTCCTTTTGAGCCAAAATCTGATGGCCAGATATTAAATCCCCATTTTCAACCCGAAGAGATACCCTTGGGGATAGCAAATGAAGAATCAAGCGCTTTAACCAGGAATATTGTTGAATTTAATGAGGCGTTCAATAATCTTTATAATACTAATGCTGTTACATTATTTACATCAGGTAATATAAACCTTGCAAAAAAAATTGAAAAAGAGCTTGATGAGAAATTTACATTCAGCCACCCTTATTTCAAATCTCACAAACATTTTTCTTTTTTGAAACTTTGGCAAATGACCCTAAGGCGCCAGGACAGACAACTAATTTATAAATATTTCTCATCCGGCCAGGTAGATTATAATCTTCCTGTTTACTGGGATGCATTTAGAACACTTGTTTCAGGGTTTTTACCCGGTAAATTATCAGCTCCCGGAAATAAGTTATTATCTGAATCTTTAGCATCAAACGTATCTTTTGACTCATTAACAAATATTTTAGCAACCGATACTATATTTAAAAACAGGCAGTTTGCTGAAACATCATTACTTTTTATGCTTTACGAGTCATTTTATAATAAATCATTTGGAGAGCAAAACATAATTTCAATTACCCGGTCGGCAATAACAAAGGCTAATTCTCATGAAACTAAAGAAATGGCTTCAATATTTCACCTAAAAATATCACAATTAAGGCCGGGGACAGTTGCCCCTGAATTTTCACTATTTGACCGTAAAGGAAAAATTAAAACACTTGCCGATTATTCAGGGAAATTTGTATATCTGAATTTTATTTACACAAAAAACTATCACTGTTTAAAAGATCTTCGGTCAATTGAGCAATTTGAAAAAATATTTAGAAAGGAACTGGAAATAGTTTCGGTAGTATTGGACGAAAATTATGATTCAATGGAGGAGTTCCTGAAAAAACACAACAGGTTTAATTGGGAATTTTTGCACTTTGGCGCTTCACCAAAAATAATTTACGATTATAATATTAAAGCTGCACCGTATTACTATTTAATAAACCCTGAAGGAAAAATCACCCTTTCACCTGCACCCTCGCCCGATGAAAATTTCAGGCAGCTTTTTATTGAACATTACCGCGAATACAAAAGAAATGAGTTGAGAAAAACCCCCCCACGGGAGAGATCAATTTTTATATGGTAATTAATGGCGCATTCTGCACTAATAAATTTAATATCCCTCAGGTTAGAAATACTTTTTTTGACAAAGGTTAGTTTTTTGTTTATTAATTCACTTCATTGGCAATCAAATAAAATACAATTAATTACAAAACTTGATATGTTTGTATTTATATTTGTTACTCTGTTTAATATTTAATTATGTTAATTAACAAAACCTTTAAAGGCTTTTATACGGAGGAATTTAAATATAAAAATTTATTCTTTTCTTTTAATAACCACAATTATTAACCGCCTGTTTTTCTGTAATTTGCATGAAATGTATTTTTTTACTCTTTACATATAACATTTTATGGGATAAAAAATTAAAGCAAAACCATTTAAGGAATTTTAGTTCTTTTTTGGTAAAATTAAATTAATTCAAACCTTTTTTATGCTATTGTAGTATAAATCAATTAGGTTCAATTGAATTTATAAGTTGTATGATTAAAAACAAAAGATAAATCCCGCAATATTTTGAAAATAGTTTTCAAATATTAATGCATGGTGTTACTAATTAATATAAAAAAATTGAAATGAAAATGCGGATTTTAAAATCCTTGGTTTTAGTAATATTTACAAATCTGTTGTTAACATATAATTCCAATGGTCAATATCTTGCCGAATTGTTAACTCCAAACAAGGAAATTTGCGAAAACGAGATTATTGAAATAAAAATAAAGTTCACCGGTAACGCACCTTTTGATGCAAAAATCCAGATATGGAACAACCTTACCAATGTAAAAATTGCAGAGATAATACAGGTAAGCAATTTTACACCGGTATCCGATGGGATATACACAGGAACTTTAGCATTTTCATTTAATGTTTATACACCCAGGGTAGATCAAATCAGAATAAAGTTAAGTGAAGCAAGGAGCAATCCAGGTGGCTGGAGTACAAATGTTTCAGGGGAAGCATTAGTAACATCATATGTAATGCCTACCCCAAATGCCGGCAACGATGCAAATTCCTGCGGCTACTCAATTCCACTTGCTGCAACTCCAGGCCCGCAAAGTTCAAATTATTACTGGCAGTCAGCTACCGGAAATTTTATGAATATAACCAATCCAACAACCATATTTACATCTTCCATACAAGGCAATTTTCCAATTAATTTTATACAAACCAATGGTGCATGCCAGGCATCTGACCAGGTAATTGTAACTCTTAAGGGTTCCCCAACAGGTACCATCTCAACAACCTCAAAAATCTGTGAAACCGGTAATGCTACATTAGGTGTTACACTTACCGGAAATGGTCCCTGGGATATTAAATATACTGATGGTAATTTGAACTGGGACATTAACAACATTTCAAGCAATAATCATAATTGGCAACAGTCAGTAAACGGCGAAACTACCTACGCATTAACAAGAATAACTGATAATAACGGTTGTATTGCTGCTTCTAACCAAATGACAGGAAATGCAAAGGTTTTTAACTTAAAACAAACAGTTAATGCCGGGCCCGATGGCGTTGCCTGTGGGCTCACCTATACAATGCAAGCACTGGCAGGAACAGGGTCCGGTATTTGGAGCGGTCCGGCAGGTACGCAATACGCAGCAATTTCAAGCCCTGTTACCCTGGCAACAGTTACTAATTTCGGGTTACAATCATTTACCTGGACAATAAATAATGAAGGTTGTATTTCACAGAATCAGGTTAACATAAGGTTTGTCGAAAAACCTACACTTTCAATAAATAATGCTACACCTCAGATTTGTGAAGGAAGTGCGGCTCAGGTTAATCTTAACTTAACAGGTAGTTCCCCATGGAATATATCTTATTTATTAGCATCATCTCCGTTTAACATTAACTTAACTACTTCACCTGCAGTAATATCATTAACACCTTCAGAAACAGCAAATTATCAAATAACAAGGATTACCGACTCGTATGGTTGTTTTAATGATTATACAACTCAAAATTTCACAATAACAGTTGACAAAAAGCCAACTCCCAATGCAGGTACCGATATTCAGAATTGTGGGACACAAGTAACTCTTTCAGCAATTCCATCAATTGGAACAGGACAATGGTCGGGATCGGGGACTTTCGAAGATACTACAAAACCTGGATCATCATATACCAACGGTTATGGTACCTATACCCTTAGGTGGACTGAAACCAACGGGCTTTGTTCGGGTTGGGACGAAACAGTAATCTCATTATGGCAATCACCTGAACCAGCAAACGCAGGGCCTGACCAAACACTTTATTTGGAATATGAAACATTAATGCAGGCAGCAAACCCAACTTATGGAATTGGAACATGGAGTATAATCTCCGGAACAGGAACAATCAAATCAATAAACAATCATTCATCAGAAATAACAGGATTGAAAACAGGAAAATCAACCTTCAGGTGGACAGTAACCAATGGAACCTGTGCCAGTGTTTCTGATGATGTAGATATTTCAGTTACCGGCCTAAAACATGTTACAGGGTTTTCTCCCAATGGGGATGGAATCAACGATTACTTTGAAATACTTGGTGCAAATACAATTAAAAACAATGAATTAATAATATTTAACCAGGCTGGTGAAATAGTTTATAAAAAGAAAAATTACACCAATCAGTGGACAGGGTTAGGCATGGATGGAACACCCGTTGCCGATGGATATTACTATTTCATTTTTTCAGCGCCAGGGATAGATTCAATAAAAGATTTTCTGGTAATTAAGCGATCAACCAGATAATAAAAACAGCATGAAGCAATTGATATTTTTTTTAGTGTTAATAATGGTTTTACCTTTAAATGTTTTTTCGCAAAAAAGACTTTTAATGAGCCAGTATGTTCACAATCGATATACCATAAACTCTGCTTTTGCCGGATCCCGTGAAACCCTCTCCCTTATGGGATCATACAGAAAGCAATGGACATCAGTGCCAAACTCTCCAAATGCCCAGTTTTTTTCGGCCCATGCACCCTTAAAAGCTGATAACATGGCATTGGGTTTAACCATGTTCAATGAAGAATTTGCAATAACACAAAATACAGGGGTTTCTTTTGCTTACACCTACAGAATTTCTGATTGGGGCAACAAACTGGCTTTTAGCATTAACGGCGGTGTAATTTCAACAAAATCAATGTGGAGCGAGGTTACTATTTCTAATCCAAACGACCCTGCTTTTGGAGAAAATGAAACCGGTGCCGATCCCCAAATCGGGTTTGGTGTTGCCTGGTATGGTCAAAAATTCTTTGCTGGATTTTCTATTGCTGACTTTCTTTATAATAACCCAATTGATTCTGAATCCAGTTTTTTTGAGCCTTTAAAAACTGATTATATTTTTACTGGTGGATATCTTTTTAGCGCCAACTCCTATTTAAAAATACAGCCATCTTTCTTGTACAGGCTCAACCCTGATGAATATTCAATAATCGATTTTTCAGTTTCGGCAATAATTTATGATTTATTATGGGCAGGGTTAACATATAGAAATAATAAAGAAACAATTGCCATGATTGGCTGGCAGATAACACCCCAACTTCGTTTTGCTTATAGTTATGATTATCCGTCAGGTGACCTTGGAACTTTTAATAATGGAAATCATGAAGTAACACTGCAATTTGACTTTGGATACAGGTTCATGACAACAAGTCCCAAGTTTTTTTAAACCATAATCTTAATGAAATCGAAAATGGTAATTAGACTTAATATTCTCCTGGTAATTATATTCTTTTGGCCTGTTGTAACATCATACAGTCAAAAAATAGATATTGTAAAACTTCGGATAAATACCCCTGAGAGTGAATTTGCACCCTTTGTGCATGATTCAGTTTTATATTTTGTCACAAACAGGAAAAAATCAATTTTAGTAAATTATTTTAATAACGAAAACCAGCATTTATACAATATATACAAAACCAAAATACTTAAAGAAGGTAAAACATCAAAAGTAACCCTATTCAATCCCGGCCAAAATATTATTCTTCAGGCCGGACCAGCAACAATCTCCCAAAACGGTCAAAACCTTATTATTACCCAAAACAAAATACAATCAATACGGGTGGCAAAGTCGGCCAAAAATAAAATTCCGCTTGGCCTGTACTCATCAACCCTTACGCCGGGAAAACAATGGGAACCTTTAATACCCTTAACCTTTTCCGACAAATCGGAATTTTCATTTGCACAGCCATCACTTTCACCCGATGGTAATATGTTGTTTTTTGTTTCAGATATTAACTCAGGTAAAGGCAAAACTGACATATATATGAGTAAAAAAACCTCGGGAGGATGGGGCGAACCAATAAATATTGGTACAAACATTAACACAAATGGAAGGGAACTTTTCCCATATTACCATGCTTCCGGAAAACTGTATTTTGCTACCGATGGGCATGAGGGATTAGGCGGACTTGATATTTTTTATTCCACACAACTAAATAACGAATGGACAACCCCCGTTCGTTTGGAAGCACCTATTAATTCAGTTTATGACGATTTCAGTTGCTACATCTTTCCCAACGAAACATCGGGCTACTTTGCTTCAAACCGCGATGGTTCAGACAATATCTATCACTTCAATTACAAAATTGAATTCTGCGAAAACGCAGAAGAAGTAGTAGAAGAAAATTATTGTTTTACCTTCTTTGAGGAAACAGCTGAAGCCCTGGAAACTCCATCACTTAAATACAAATGGGAATTTAGTGACGGCCATAATGCCGAAGGGCTGGAAATTGACCATTGCTTGCCAGGACCGGGTTTTTACAAGGTAAACCTGAATGTAATTGATGCCATTTCGGGCGAACAACAATATAATGTTGCCGCATACGAACTAAATTTGGAAAAACCTCGGCAAGTTTATTTCACTGCACCTGAAAAAATAAAATTAAACCAGGAATTGGTATTAAAAGCAAACCTCACAGGCTTTGATGATGCAGAAAATGTACAATACTTTTGGAAAATTGGAGACAAAGAAGAACAGATTGGTGAAACAATTTCCCATATATTCCGAAAAAAGGGAAAGTGCCAAATTCAATGTGAAGCTTATTGGGGACAAAACCAGAAACTATGTTCATACCGAACCATTATTGTTGAATAAAAATTTCATTCCCATGTTGTTACAACTTAGAAGCTTTCTATTTAAATTAAGCTTTGCATTTTTTGCTGTGGTGGCATCAAAAGCGCAACCTGTTCCGGCTGTTGATGAAAATATTTATGCCCTTGTAACATTCGGCAAAGAAGGTGACACTGCCTGGGGAGATGACGATTTTACACAAATAATATTCTTTTCAATACCCGAAACACATCAAGAACCTGTATTTATTAGGGTTTATGACCCCGATACCGGAGGAAATTTTGACGAACAAAAGGGCCCCTGGAACTCACGTATGGCATATTCCGTTTTTGGTGGTAAGGGAGCTTTTTCCAACGAAGACGCAAGGCGCATTAAACGGGATGGAAACTACAAAAGTGGAACAATGCTGGCATCGCGTGCTTTTGGGGAGGACCCCAGGTACGATGGGAAATTTTACACCTTTGGCCCGTTTAACCCTTCAGAGGGTGAATTACTTAGTGAATATGGTGGATATATCTTTAAATTTGTGGTAGAGGGAATTGCAGGGGATGACGGGAACCTTTACCGGATTTTTTTAAGCACCGGGAGGGATGAAAACCGTTCAATAGAAGGAGCCTTTGCATTTTATTATAAATATAAATTCCGGCTTCACGATAATGTTAACGAAGTTTCACATATATATCCCTATGTTGATGAAAGAGTTATAGCAATTAAACAAAGTAATTTCGATTGGGATAACGATGGCATAATAAGAATAATTTCACCATCAAAAAATGGTGAACGTATGGCCATTTCAAATGATAATAACTGGGCTACAAGCCTAACACAAATAAGTAGGGATGATATAAACTCATCCCTGGATATTCAAATGATAAAAAACAAAAGCGCCAATATAAGAAATAACAATGTGGTTATTTATCTTGAGAACCAATATGGAGAACTAATGCCATTTTACAGTATTCCAATTGGTGGCATTCCAAAATATAAATACAGCATCGGCATTAAACCAAAGCAAACCACACGATGACATTTTACTATTATAATATTCTGAAACACTCATGCTCTTCACGCATGAACATTTATGAACATAATTTCGCTCATAAGTGTTCGTCAGTTAATCCGGATCAGGATTTATTCCATTTAAAAATAAATTTGTTTAGCTTAAAATGCTTAATAATCCTGTTTTTATTAATTGTTTCTTGTTTTAATACAAATGGCCAATCATTCCGTTTCAGAAATTATGATTCAAACATGGGCTTGCCCCAAAATTTTGTTTATTGTGTTGAACAGGGTTCAGATGGGTTTTTATGGATTGGTACCGGAGAAGGCCTCGTTAAATATGATGGAATTAAATTTCAAACTTTATCTACACGTGACTCTTTGGCCGATGATTTTATTACTTCTCTGTTTTTAGCATCAAACGGCAATATCTGGGCAGGTCATAATAACGGACACATCACCATAATTTCACATGATAACAAGCCGTTGAGGATTCCGGAATCAAACAGTCCTTTACGCCACCTCTGCCAGGATAATAATGAAAACATTTGGGGGGTAGTTCAAAACAACGGCCCTGTAAAAATTGGGAAAAACAATAAAATAACAACCTATTTTGATACAAATAAATTAGGATATAAACTTTTTTACTCCGTGTACCCCTTAAGTGATAACACAATACTTTTAGGGACATCTGAAGGCTTAATGAAGGTTACCCTGGGTAATAATGATGAAATTATTGGAGTTGAAAAATTAGATGGAATCCCCCCAACAATAATAACCACAATTACTCCCAGAAAAGGGATAAAGGGAGAATTTTGGATTGGAACTGAGGACGAGGGCTTTTTTCGTTATTCAATGGACAATACAAAGGCAAATCAAATAATTGACAACAGGCTGTGCCTTTCATTTAATATTCAGAATGAAAACATTCAGGACATTTACGAGGAAGATGAAGGGCACCTGTTAATTGGCACCTGGGGGAATGGCGTAATTAAACTGTTTTTTGATCCTCTTTTACAGGATTTTTCTGACTCTTTCACCTTTTCAACAATTAATGGACTGTCAAATAATTTTATTAAAAATATCTTGTGCGACAGAGAAGGTAATTACTGGTTTGCTACCTATGGTGGAGGAATTTCGGCTTTACTTGATGAAAGTATGGTGTTTTATAATCTTAATACAATAGGATTTCAGGATAACAAATCACATTCAGTATATAAAACCGACAAATTTTTATTAATAGGACTTGAAAATGGATTTATTAAAACAGACCCATACTGTTTTACGAATTTCGAGTTTTTCGATAAAGAAATGGGTATTCCCAAGGATGAAATCACTGGTTTCTATGAGTCGCCTGATGGAAAAATTTGGATAACAACGGGTAATAACGGTCTCTTTTATTTAGACACAAATACAAATACGATAAAACCCTATTTTTACACACCAAGCTTAACCGGGAAAAAAATACGCGGGATAATTGGGGATGGTGAGACAATATTTTTGGCTACAGTGGGCGGATACTTTGAAATTAACTTAAAAACAAGGGCAATTTTGCATTTAACAACCGAAAGTGGCCTGCCACACAATAATATAAATTTTATTTACCGCGACAATAATAAACAAATTTGGATTGGCCCAAAAAACAGTGGTATTTGTCGCATTGACCATACCAGGATTGAAGTACACAAAATATCCCAAACTCCTGTTGATGTTTATGGTATGGCCGAGGATAATAATGGAAACAGATGGCTGGCTACACACGGAAAAGGTATACTTAAATATTCGGAAGATACTTTGGAGAACATTACTGTAACAGAAGGATTGGGCAAGAATTTCTGTTACAGCATTATTATCGACAAAACAAACAAACTTTGGGTAACCCATTTCCCGGGCTTAAGCTGCGTTGACTTATTAACAGGTAAAATTAAGACCTTTGGATTTGAAGAAAATCTTGGCGCCGACTTTTACAGTTCACATGAGGATAAGGATGGAAATGTATGGTTCGCATCAAACCAGGGAGTAATTAATTATTTTCCTGAAAAAAACATGGAAAATAAAATTGCCCCCAATCTTAACTTTACAGTTATTAAAATATCCGGTATAACCCAAAGTATCAGAAATAAGATAGAATTGCCTTACCCATATAGTAATAAGTACAAATTCTGGTTTGAGTTTATTGGTATTAGTTTCAAAAATCCTAAAGGAGTAAGGTACCAATATCAATTGGAAAAATTTGGAGAACAATCAGATGGTGAATGGATTGACTTACCAACCACATGGTGGGAAAGAGATTATCTGCCTGATGGAGACTGGATTCTAAAAATCAGGTCATTTAATGCTGATGGAATAGTTAATACCGACCCGTTAAATTTAAGGATTCAAATCGCATCCCCAATATGGAAAAAGGGATGGTTTTACCTCTTAATATTGTCAGGTCTTGTTTATACTATTTATTTAATAATAAATGTGAGGGAGAAAAAACTCCGTTACCAAAAAGAGCAACTTCAAAGGGAGGTTGCATCACAAACAATTGTATTAAGGCAACAAAAAGCTGAAATTGAAAGGAAAAACCGCGATATTACTGATAGTATCAATTATGCAAAAAAAATACAGTCATCAATATTACCATCAATAGAGGCACTGGAAAAAAAGTTTAAGGAGTCGTTCATATTTTTTGTTCCTAGAGATATTGTTAGCGGTGATTTTTATTGGCTTCATGAAACAAAAGGGAAATTCAGGTTTTGTTGTGCCGACTGTACAGGCCATGGTGTGCCAGGGGCTTTCATGTCAATGATTGGAACCACACTGCTAAATGATATTGTTAAACGAGATGATATCAATTCTCCTGCTGATATTCTAAACCGCCTCGATTTTGAAATAAAAATTCTTCTTCAAAAAAATAGTAAGGATACTACCCAGGATGGAATGGATATTTCCATTGTTGAAGTTGAACTTGATACAAAAAAAATTAGGGTTGCCTCGGCCCGCCGCCCTGTTTATATTTTCCTTAATAATGAATTAACGATTTACAAAGGGGTTCGTCGGAGTATTGGTGATGCAATTATCGATGATTCAAACCCGTTTGTAAACATTGAATACAACGGAAAACCTGATGATGTAATTTATCTTTTCTCAGATGGTTATACTGACCAGTTTGGTGGCATAAAAGGCAAAAAATTTATGACCGTTGCTGTAAGAGAACTTCTTGAGAAAATTCACCACAAACCAATGAAAGAACAATCCCGCATTATAAGGGATACTTTTTATAATTGGAAAGATGATTTAGAACAGGTTGATGATGTTATTTTTATGGGGGTAAAACTTTGAATTCCTGTTGGGGACAAAATATAATTGCGCCCCCATGCATTGGTTTATTCATTAGCGAAACTGCCCCTGTATCGGTTTTATAATTACCCTGAACTTTATTTGCTGTTAAAAGGGATTGTTAATCAATTCACATATTGTATTTAGCCATAATTA
>JBBIVA010000014.1:0-38782 GCA_037439945.1 Marinilabiliaceae bacterium | reverse complement strand
TGGAAAGCCGTTTTTTGAACGGCAGTTATACTCTTCATCTTCAAGTAATTGAATTTTCACGAAAGTCATTTTTTTCACAGGCTTTCTCAGTAAGGCCTATATTATACCCCTAAGATAACAAACATGTAAAAACTCCACTATTTCAAAGAACATTTTTATCCTTATTCCTTAAGTAAACGACATTGAAATATATTATGTAATTATTAAATTGGTTCAAAAATAAATAAGGTTTTTCACAAAAATAACACTCGGTTACTCCCCACACATCTGGGTAAAGGTTTAATCAAAATTTGTAGGTTCTGATTCTAATATATCAATCTAAGTTAAGGTAAAAAAACAGAGCTTTAAATTTACAAATTGTATAACCGGTAAAAAATATTAATTGAATATACCTGCACTATTTTTAAATATATAGTACACAAAATTGGTATCTATCAGGTATATATTAAAACCTATAAAATTTAAAACCAGGCAACTTATGGCCTTCATATATTACTATTATTAAAAAAATTGGGAACATTGCCCGAAATTGATTAATTTTTCGCACTTTTTTAGCCCTGATTTATAAAAATCCGGGCAATGATTTTAGAACGCAGAAAATAATTTATTAAACGCTTACAGATGAAAATTGTGAAATCAACCCTGGTTTATTGCCTGTTGTTATTATCGGGTTATATTTATTCTCAAAAGGATGAAACCATCCTTAAAATTGGAACCCATAATTATTCAAAGGGGGAGTTTTTGCATATATACAACAAAAACCAGCATCTTCCCGAATTTAATGAATCCCCTAAGGATTTTTTCAACAGGTTTTTAAATTACAAATTAAAGGTTGTTGAGGCCCAAACCCAGGGATTAGATACAGTTTCAGAGTTTTTATCGGAATTCAACAAATACCGTGATGAACTGGCTGAGTCCTATCTGATTGATTCATCAATGGTTGAAAAATTAGTACTGAATGCCTATAACAATATGACCAGAATTGTAAGTGCAAGTCATATTCTGGTCAGGTTTCAACAAAATCCGGCTCCATTTGATACAATTGAAGCCTGGAAAAAAATTAGTGAATTTAGATCAAGAATATTAAACGGGGAAGATTTTAACCAAATTGCTTTTAACCATTCAGAAGACCCATCAGCAAAGCAAAACCAGGGAAAACTTGGTTATTTCACAGCTTTCCAAATGGTTTATCCTTTCGAAAAAGCAGCATTTAGCACTCCGGCAGGTGAGGTTTCACAAATTGTGAGAACTGTTTTTGGTTACCATTTAATAATGGTACATGAAAACATTCCAAACCCGGGAAAAATAAGAGTTGCCCATATAATGAAAATTTTTACACAGCAACCAACTCCCGAAATTGACGCAGCGTATAAATCAACTATTGACTCAATTTATAACCTGCTTATAAATGGGGCTGACTTTGCAACACTTGCAAAAAAACATTCAGGCGACAGCAACAGTTCAAATAATGGTGGTGAAATGGCTCCTTTTTCTTTAAATGAAATAATACCGGAATTTGCCTTTCCGGCTTTTAATCTGAAAGAAAACGGAGAGATTAGTAAACCAATACGCACTCCATTTGGGTGGCACATTATAAAACGCATTGATTTAAAGCCAATTGAAGATTTTAAAACTTTAAAACCATCAATTATAGGTATGATGGGTAACGATGAGAGAAGAATAGCCGGACAAAAGGCATTTATTGACGCCAGGCGCAAAACCGAAGCATATAAACTTTATAAAGAGGGATGGGAAAGAATTTCTAACCATCTGAAAGATGGAACAATATCAAAGGAGAACTTTTTTGAATTGGCCCGTAAAAAAGATGAGCCATTGTTTAAGTACCATACAAAAAATGTTTTAACATCAGATTTGATTAATTACCTTGATAAACAACAATCATCTACAACCACCGAGGGAATTAAAGGACTTGAAAAAGCACTTGATGAAATGGTATTTGAAACAATAAAAAAATATGAAAAAGAGAACCTGCAAAAAACAAATAAACAGTTTAAATATATTAGTAATGAATATTATGACGGTCTCCTGATTTTTGAAATCAGCAACCGTGAAATATGGTCTAAGTCGGAATCAGACACTACAGGATTATACAATTTTTATAAAGAGAATATTGCAGATTTTTCGGAGGCTCCTATACTTGAAGGTACGCACTGTTTTATTTCCGATAATAAAATAATAAAGAAAGTATCGAAGGGACTAAAAAAAACAGGCAATAAAAATTTGGATGAAATTATTTCAAAAGTTGCAGGAAGCAAAAAAAATATAAAATGTAGCAGGGAGCCAGTACATTTTATTAATACCGTTTCAAATCCGGTTAAAGGATCTGACCTTCCTGAATCGCACGATGATTATGGCAAAGATGGCGTGGTTTTTTGGCAGGGAAATATTAAGCCAGGCAACCCCATTCCTTTTGAGAACTGCAAAGGAATGGTTATAAGCAGTTACCAGGCCAGCCTTGAGAAAAACTGGGTAAACAATCTTAAATTAAAACACAAACCTATTGTTAACGATAAGATTTTAAACAAGATAAATAAAACTGAAAAATCCAGATAATGATTATAATTGATTTTTTAAACCGGTATAAAAAAATACTACCTGCAATAATTGTGGTTTCATTTATATTTATTTCATGTAAAAAAAGCAAAGATGATTACCTTAACGACCCAATTGTAACGGTTGGGAACTATGTTCTTACAAAGGGTGAATTGAAAAATGCACTTCCTGAGCACCTAAACACCAGCGACAGTATAGCATTTGCAGAGGATTATATTTCCCGCTGGGTAAAATCAAAACTTTTGCTCCGACAGGCAGAAATGAACCTGACAAGTGATGAAAAAAATGTGGAACAACAACTTAATGATTACCGCACTTCACTTTTGGTACATTTATACCAACGTAAAATTCTTGAACAAAAACATGCCCCATTAGTAACAAGCCGGGAAATTGAAGTTTATTACCGTGAAATGCGCGATAATTTTAACCTTCAGGAAAATATTATAAAAGGTATATTTATTAAAGTGCCAAAAGCAGCCCCCCACCAGGACCAACTAAAAAAATGGTACAAATCAAAAGAGGGGGAAGACCTTGTTAATCTGGAATCATACTGCATTCAAAATGCAAAAAAATATGAAGTTTTTGCCGATAACTGGATCCCTTTCAGACGCATAAATTCAGTTTTACCTGAACCAATTTTTAATGAAGAGAAATTCCTGCTTAATACCCGTAATTTCGAAACAAATGATTCCCTCTACAATTACTATGTTTCAATACATTCGTTTATGCTAAGCGGTAATACGGCTCCCCTTAGTTTTGTTGAAGATAGAGTTAAGGCCATACTTTTAAATAAAAAAAGAATTGAATTTATAAAAAGGCTGGAACAAGATTTGTATGATGAAGCTTTACGTGATAAAATCGTGAATTTCCATTAGTTTTCTTAATTTTGACCAAAATTTTTAAAATGGTAAGAGCAAGTTCATTTCTGGTAGGCCTTTCAATAGCCTTATTCTTTTCATCAACCCGGTTAACGGGGCAAAGCAATATAATTGACGAAGTTATAGCTGTTGTTGGCGACAATCCAATTCTTCGTTCTGATATAGAATATCAATACCAGCAAGCAATTATTCAGGGCTCAAACTACGATGGGGATATTAAATGCCATATATTTGAACAAATGCTGCTTCAAAAACTATTACTTGAGCAAGCCAAAGTTGACAGTATTGAGGTTAGTGAAAATATGGTTATTACCCATGTTGACAGGCAAATTAATGAATTTATTAACCGCGCCGGCTCAAAGGAGAAGTTGGAAGAATGGCTAAACAAACCTCTTTATCAGATTAAACTTGACCAAAGAGAAATAATTCGCAACCAAATGCTTACCCAACAAATGCAGGGAAAAATAACCGGTGATATAAAAGTTACACCTGCAGAAATAAGGGCATTTTACAGGAAAACACCGGTGGATAGCCTTCCAATGGTTCCATCCCAGTTCGAAATTTCACAAATTACTGTTTATCCACGTGTGGACCCAAATGAAATTGAAGCAGTAAAAACAAAGTTAAGGGATTTTCAAAGACAAATTAATGAGGGAAGGGATTTTGCCACACTTGCTGTTCTTTATTCCGAAGATACCAATAGTGCCGCACGTGGAGGAGAGTTAGGATTTTTAGCAAGATCTGAACTGGTGCCTGAGTTTTCGCAGGTTGCTTTTAATCTTCAGGATAAAAACAAAGTATCCAAAATTGTTGAAACTGAATTTGGGTTTCACATAATTCAGCTTATTGACAGGCAGGGCGACAGGATTAATGTCAGGCATATTCTCTTACGCCCAAAACCATCAGCTGCAGCAATTAAGGAAGCACAGGGAAAAATTGACTCACTGGCCAACCTGATCCGTGATAATAAAATATCATTCGAGGAAGCTGCGCTTAGATTTTCAATGGACAAAGATTCACGTGCCAACGGTGGTATCATGGTAAACCCTGTAAACCAGTCAACTAAATTCGAGATTCAACAAATTGCACCCGGAATTTACAGGCAAATTGAAAAAATGGAAGTTGGTAAAATAACCAATGCTTTTTTAATGAAGGATGAAAGGATTGGTAAAGACTATTTTACTATTGTAAAGCTTCGTTCAAAAATTGATCCGCATAAAGCAAATATTAACAACGACTACCAGCTGTTGCAAAACATTCTTGAAAATCAAAAAAGTGAAGCCATTTTCAAAAAATGGATTGCAAAAAAACAGCAGGAAACCTATATCTCAATAAGCCCCAATTGGGTAAATTGTGGATTCGAGTTTAAAGGTTGGATTAAATAAGCAATTGTTTAAAGAAACCAGCAATAAAAAATTGCCATTTCCATAATAAAAGTGTTTCATTTGATGAAATTTGTTCGATTCCTTTTGCTGCCGGTAGCTATAGTTTGGCTAAGCTTTACCCCGGCCCAGGAACCAAAAGTTAAGCGTTCGGTTATTAACATCGAACATGCAGATTATATGGAAGGCTCAAAAAGGTTTGGTAAAAACGTTCAGGCCCTTTTTGGCAGTGTCAGATTCAGGCATTTGAACACCCTGATGCATTGTGACAGTGCTTTCATTTACCGCGATTCAAACCGGGTTGAAGCCTACGGGTCAATTCATGTTATACAAAACGACACCATTCACCTTTATGGTAATGAACTATTCTATTTTGGCAATGATGAAAAGGCAAAAGTCCGTAAGAATGTTCGTATGGTTAACAAAGATGTGGTTTTAACCACTGAATTTCTTGATTACGACCGACGAAATGATGTGGCTTATTATTTTAATGGTGGAAAAATTACCAGTGGTGAAAATATTCTAACCAGTTCTTGGGGTTACTATTATCCGCAACTCGAAGAAGTACAGTTTAAAAATAATGTTGTTGTAACAAATCCGGAATACACAATACATTCCGACACAATGAAATACCTTACCATTCCGGAAATTGTTAAAATTGTAGGCCCTACAACAATTTTAAGTGAACGAAACACAATATATGCCGAAGCCGGATATTACGATACAAAACAGAATATTGCCCAACTTGAAAAAAAAGGTTCAGTAAAAGGCAAAGACCAGACTTTATCGGGAGATACAATCTTCTACAACAGAAAAAACGGATTTGGCGAAGTTTTTTCAAGGATGGAATTGCAGGATAGTGCCAATCACATAATTATTGCAGGCAATTACGGCTATTACAATGAATTGACAAAAAAAGCCCTGGCTACAAAAAAAGCAGTGTTAATGCAAATACAGCAGAATGACACCCTGTTTTTACATGCTGATACTTTAAGAGCCGACCCTATTCCCGATTCTGAACACCGCATGGTAAGAGCATACCGTAATGTTAAGTTTTTCAGACATGATTTCCAGGGTAGATGTGATTCAATGGTTTATGATTTCAAGGATTCAATAAATACTTTTTACAAAAATCCGGTTATATGGGCACAGGAAAACCAGATGACCGCCGAGACAATACGCTTATTTACAAAAAATAAAGCTTTATACAAGGCAGAACTAATAAATAATTCGTTTCTTATTTCGAGGGATGACTCGGTTAATTTTAACCAGATAAAAGGAAAGTTAATGACCGGTTTTATTCGAAATAACCAGTTACACCGCATTAATGTTGACGGAAACGGACAAACCATTTATTATCCGAAGGATAAAGATGTAACAATTGGCGTTAATAAGGCAGAATCAAGCAATATTACCATTTTACTGGATAAACGTAAGGTAACCAGCATTATTATGCGTACACAACCTGCAGGTAACTTAAACCCTCCTTTATTAACCGATGTTGAATTGCAAAGACTTGAAGGTTTCAGATGGTTGGAAGAATACAGGCCAAAGAAAAAAAGTGATATTTTTTTGAAGGATAAACCACCAGCATCTGTTAACCAAACAAACTACAGCGAATTCTTTTTTGACCGAACGCTGCCTAAAAAATAAAGAGGCTGTCTCAAAAGTTTTTTTAAGACTATTAGAATTGAATATTTGAAAAACTTTTCGGATAGGAGTACGAATAAAAAGAGGGCGTCTCGGACTTTTGAGACACCCTCTTTTCAAAAATAAGATAATTAATATTCGTCTTCATTAAAGAAAAAGTCATCTTTGCTGGGATAATCAGGCCAGATGTCTTCTATACTCTCATATATCTCACCTTCATCTTCAATTTCCTGAAGATTTTCAATTACCTCCAATGGAGCCCCTGAACGGATGGCGAAATCAATTAATTCATCTTTACTTGCCGGCCACGGTGCGTCCTCGAGCTTTGCGGCCAATTCGAGAGTCCAGTACATAATAACAATAGTTTTACTCTATATATTAAGCTATTTTAAAAATTCATTTTCGGCGAAATTATAAAAAAAAACAAGTTTTACAAGCCCGAAACCCATGGAATTTCATTCAATTTAAAATAATTTGACAAATGACGTGAAAGAACAAACAAATAATCAGATAAACGATTCAAATATTTTATAACCCATGCATCAACTTCATTAGTTTCCGACATTGCTATAACACACCGTTCGGCTCTTCGGCAAACTGTTCGGGCTATGTGGCATTGCGAAACAGCCGGATGTCCACCAGGTAAAACAAAATTAGCAAGTGGTGGTAAAGCTGCCTCTAAACGGTCCATTTCAAATTCCAGAAACTCTATCTCCTTTTCATCGGTTCCCAATTTCGAACGCAGGTCAGATACAGACTCGTCGGTAGCCAGGTACGAACCGATGGTAAATAACCTGTTTTGGATATGAATAAGGGTTTCAACAGATTGTTTATCAATTTCAAATGAACGTACCATCCCAATATTGGCATTTAGCTCATCAACTGTTCCATATGCCTCGAGCCTGATATGGTTTTTTGGAACCCTTGTTCCGCCTATCAGACTTGTCAGGCCCTTATCACCTGTTTTTGTATATACCTGGCTTTTCTTCATTTTCACAATTGTATAACTAAAAGGTTATATAATTCTAATGCCAAAAACATTTTTTTTTGGGTTTTGTTAATTATTTATTTTTAAAAAGAATTGCCATTGACCAAAAAAAAATATTACAGCACGTAATACTATTAATAAAATATTGAAAACCTTACTTTAGTAATATCCTGAAGGAATTATGAATAATTTTAAACAGCGCCGGTTAGTCATTAATTTGGTAAACCTATAATTACAACACCGGATTAAATTTTAATTTCCTTTTTATTAATTCAATTTAGAAATTTCCATATTCCTCTCGTCAAATTCAATAATACCATCCCTCAACCTTATAATACGGTGGGCATGCCGGGCAATATCCTCCTCATGTGTAATTAATATTATAGTATTCCCGGCTGCATGAATTTCTCCAAAAAGCTTCATAATATCAATCGATGTTTTGGAATCGAGATTCCCTGTTGGTTCATCTGCAAGAATAATGGATGGATTATTCACCAGCGCCCGCGCTACTGCAACTCTTTGTCTTTGTCCTCCTGACAATTCATTGGGCTTATGTTCCATCCTATCTATCAACCCAACATTTTTTAATGCTTTTTCCCCTCTTTCGATTCTTTCATGCTTTGGAATTCCGCCGTAAATTAATGGTAATATAACATTCTCCAATGCTGAATACCTGGGTAAAAGGTTAAACGTTTGAAAAACAAACCCAATCTCCCGGTTCCTGATTTGGGCAAGCCTATCGTCAATCATCTTACTTACATCCGTACCATTTAGCATATATGAGCCTGCAGTGGGCGTATCAAGGGCTCCAATAATATTCATTAATGTTGATTTTCCTGAACCTGATGGCCCCATAATAGCAACATAATCACCTCTTTCAATCGATGTGGTTACACCACGTAATGCATGGACCACCTGGGTGCCAATCTGGTATTTCTTTTCAATTCCGTCAATTTCAATTACGTATTTTGACATGCGTGCTTATTTTACTTTCAATTTAAGTTTGCGATATAACTAATAGGTTATTAATCGCTTAAATAATTATATATGCTTTTTTAGATTCTGACAAAACAATATAGTTTAATTATAAACCAAATAATTGATTAATTTAAGTTTTGGAATATTCAGATTTTCATACCAAACGCAGGAATTTTTCATTTTCACACTACCTTTATAACTCTAAAGGGTTTAATCATTTTCCTAATCAAACTAATTTACTTTTAACCCAAATTACGCATTTGAAAATGCGTAATCGAAAAAGTACTTGTAATCAATTCCAAAGATTTGGAATTGAAACAATCACTAAATCGGGATTATCCCTATTAAATCAAAAAGTTCGGCTCATACTTCGCCTCCTATTGATTAATTTGGGTTTAACAATAAAATAGAGAATAGTGTTTTATGAAATAAAAAAAACATTTCAAAAAAACTCAAATAAACTAAACTCAAAACATAAACCAGAAAAAGGTACCTGATGAAATTGCAACCGCCGGAAGCCGGCCCTTAAGCCCGGGTACCATCTTCATCAACCTTTATTGTGTTCTTTTTATTTATTTATTCATTGAATTTATCCTTACTATGTCCGTATTTACAAATGCACAAATAATTACTAAAACCTTACAATATAATGGGCTTTTGTATTTTCACGCCTGAAAAACACAATGCCAATTCTAAACAAATCAATTGAAACAGTAACTCTCAGGTCATTTATAATATACTCCCAGGCCTTTTCCATTCCCGGCGACCAATGAATATCATCCAATACTATAATAGTGTCATTATTTGCTTTTTCGCACAACTGGTTATAATATTTAATTGTAGCGTCTTTCTGATGATTGCCATCAATAAAAACAAAATCAAGCGATTGAAATTTTTCTATCGAATCTGATAAATGTTCATCAAAGGTTCCGTTAACCAATAAAACATTTTTAAGGTCAAACTCATCAAAGGTACTTTTAGCAACTTTGGCAATATTTTTGCAACCTTCAATTGTAATCAATTTAGCCGATTTCCGGGCCAGTCCCATGTAAAGTGTACTTATTCCGACCGAGGTTCCCAACTCAAGAATTCCGTTTGGCTTAAATTTACTTACAATTCTGAAAATAAGTTCCCCATACTTTTTGGGAAGACTACCCTTGCCAACTATATCAGATATTTTCCGGGACCCTGAACGGTTAACCAACGAACCTGCTCCATAATCAACAACTTCAATATACCCATTACTTCTTTCCAAAGCCCTGCGCCATGCATCAATTTTCCGAAAATCATAATATTGGTGCTTTTCGCGGAAAAGATTTGCAACCAAATCGAAAACAAATGGCGAATGTATCCCAAAACCTTTCCAATACCTTGATTTAATTTTATACTTTAAAAAACTTTTAACCTGAAACCAATCCATAAATTCAAATTATTTCCAAAGATAAAACAAAGTGCTAATTTGCAACTCTTGCATCCATCAATCCTTTCCATTATTTTTGAATTCAACTATGTATGAATTAGCAACACTTAATATAAAATATTTGCAGGGGGTAGGGCCCAAAAAAGCTGAAATTCTTAAACAGGAACTAAAGGTAGTTTCGTTTGAGGACCTCGTTTACACTTTCCCATATAAATATGTTGACCGAAGCCGGATATTTAAAATAAATGAGATTGACCCTTCTATGCAGTATATTCAGCTTAAGGGTCGAATAAGTTCCCTTAAAACAATAGGTGATGGCCGCTCAAAAAGAATTTCTGCAATATTAAATGATAATTCCGGGACAATTGAGTTGGTTTGGTTTAAAGGATTGAAATTTGTTAAGGATAGTTTAAAGCCCGATCAGGATTATATTGTTTTTGGCAAGCCCTGTTTGTTTGGGGGTACATATAATATAGTGCATCCCGAAATTGAAAAATACACGGAAAATATCCAAAGGATTAAATCAGGGTTTCAGGCTCATTACACTACAACAGAGAAAATGAAAAGTAATTTTCTCAATTCAAAGGCTATAAACAAATTAGTTTATTCCTTATTTAGTTCATATATTGGCAAAATTTCGGAAACATTACCATCTTACATAATTGAAAATCAAAAACTAATGATTTTGGATGAAGCGTTAAGGTATATTCATTTTCCCCCAAATACCTATTCTTTGGAAAAAGCTAAATTCAGACTCAAATTTGAAGAACTATTTTATATTCAGCTAAATATACTAAAACTTAAGTCACAAAGAAAAGCAATTCTTAAAGGTCATATCTTTTCACGTGTGGGTGAATATCTTAATAAGTTTTATACAAATCAATTGCCATTTGCCCTAACTGAAGCCCAAAAAAGAGTTATTCGTGAAATACGTCAGGATTTGGGTAGTGGCAAACAAATGAACAGGCTATTACAGGGAGATGTTGGAAGCGGTAAAACCCTGGTAGCGTTAATGGTGATGTTAATCGCTCTTGATAATGACTTTCAGGCCTGCTTAATGGCTCCAACAGAGATTTTAGCCACACAACATTTTGAGACAATTTCCGAAATGGTTAAACCATTAAATATTAATGTAGCTTTACTTAAGGGTTCATCAAAAAAAACGGAACGAAAAAACATTCATACCAATCTGAACAACGGGCAACTGCAAATACTAATAGGTACACACGCTTTAATTGAAGAAACAGTAACATTTAAAAACCTTGGTTTGGTTATAATTGATGAGCAACACCGGTTTGGGGTTGAACAAAGGGCACGTTTATGGAAAAAAAATCTTAATCCTCCGCATGTTTTGGTAATGACTGCCACTCCCATACCACGTACGCTGGCCATGACTGTTTACGGCGACCTTGATGTATCGGTAATTGATGAACTGCCACCCGGAAGAAAGCAGGTGCAAACACTTCATTATTATCACAATAAAAGAAACCAGCTAAACAGGTTTTTATTACAGGAAATTGAGAAAGGAAGACAGGTTTATGTTGTTTTCCCATTAATAGAGGAATCTGAAAAACTTGATTTTAAAAACCTTGAGGAAGGCCATGAGTATATGATGAAAGCTTTTCCCGGGTTAAAAATTGTAATGGTTCACGGGCGTCTTAAAACATCAGAAAAAGAAGCTGCAATGCAAGAATTTGCTTCAGGCAATGCTAATATAATGGTGGCCACAACAGTAATTGAGGTTGGAGTTAATGTACCCAATGCATCTGTTATGGTTATTGAAAGTGCCGAACGTTTTGGATTATCGCAATTGCATCAGCTAAGAGGGCGTGTTGGAAGAGGTGCCGAACAAAGCTTCTGTATTTTAATGACCTCCTGTAAATTATCAGAAGAAACCCGAAAAAGAATGGAAATACTGGTTCGTACTTCAGATGGTTTTGAAATTGCAGAAGCTGACATGAAAATAAGGGGACCGGGTGACCTTGAAGGAACTCAACAATCGGGACTTCCGTTCGAACTCAAAATTGCCAACCTTACACAAGACTGCCGGGTTTTACAAATGGCACGCGATGTTGCCCAGGATATTCTTGATAAAGACCCAATGTTGGAAAAGAACGAAAACCTGGTATTAAACAAACAATTAAATAAACTTGCAAGGGCCAAAATGAATTGGGGTATGATAAGTTAATCAAATTACTGCTATTAGTATTTAACGTTAATTTTTATTGTTGATAAATGAAAAAGGCCTTTTAATTACTTAAAACTAAAAAGGAATAATTTTATAATCCTGTTTAATTTTAAACTAACAACCTATTCCTCTAATGTTGGCAACAAGTGTAATAAGAAAACGACCAGACAAATACAAAAGCTATAAATTGAGTATTGAAATGAATTAGCTTTTTAACAGGACAGTGTAAAATGGTTGGAATTTTAGTTTGTTCCCCTCCCCAAAAAAAAACTAAAACTGGTTTAATCATACCTTGAATAAGATATAAACATAGAAGATTTACATTTCGCTCAACCAAAGAAAAATGTAGTTGCCTACGATTTTGCCAAAGGGCTTTTGATAAATTTTGGGGCAAGCAGTTTGTAATACAAACTAATATTTAACCCAAAATACCATGATAATTAGATATATTTTTTTATTCACAATCACATTCATCCGAAAGTTTTTGCAATTTAGCAATAGTCTTCTGTATGCCTTTTTACATAGAGGGTTAATTGTTGATTTCGGGAATAAAAGTCTTTGTGCAAGAATCAAAAATTCATTTGGGTACTAAATCTAGAATTTGGCTTATTACTGGTTTGTTGGTATTTTTGTTACGCCTGAAGAGTCCCATAATATTTGAGTTTTTTAGTCGAAACAAAAATATTGGATTCTTCAGGTTTTTTAAAATATTAACTCCCGGATTAATGTGATTTACAAAATAATATAGAAAATTATTTAATTCTGATGATTATAATTCAGACTTATTTTATAAACTTGCGTTAACATGCTTACCCCGCTTCCCTTAAGAACAGCGCGCTCAGGGTGAGCTTTTTATTTATTTACCCTTGAATAAAGTGCCTTATACCAAAACGGCACTACCGTATGCCAACCAACTCCAGCAACTTAAAAAACGTGGCTTAATCATCGAAGATGAGCAAAAAGCCCTGCGTTTACTCGAGGTTATTAGCTATTACTGTTTAAGTGGTTACTGGTATCCGCTTATTGCCGATAAAAAAACACAGATTTAAGCCCAATGCCACTTTCGAAACTGCTTTTAGCATGTACAAATTTGATAGGGAACTTAGGTTGCTGGTATTAAGAGAACTCGAAAAAATTGAAGTAGCCATACGTGCCAAAATGATTTATGTGTTGTCGTACAACCTTGGGCCATTTTGGTTTCTCGATTCGGCCAACTTCTCCAATCTGAAAAAACATGCCGATACATTGTCGAAAATAGGCCTTGAGTATTCCCACAGCGATGAAGAGTTTGTTAAGGCTTTCAAAAACAAGTATTCCGACCCCATGCCTCCCAGTTGGATGATGATGGAAGTATTATCGTTTGGTACATTGTCTATCCTTTACAGTAATCTGCTGCCAAATAGAGATAAACGAGAAATTTCCGGGTATTTTGGATTAGCTGACAAAGTGCTTTCTTCCTGGTTGCACAGTATTGTATATTTGCGAAACGTTTGTGCCCATCATGCACGTTTATGGAATCGAGAAATGCAGATACAACCAATGATTCCAAGACATACACACCGACCATTTTTAATCCAAACAACCTATGTTTAGCCCCAAACAGGTCAAACTTTACCATTAAACAATAAAACTTATTTTATTCTGTCAATGGTTGTTTACTTGATTAATAACATTAACCCAAAACATACAATAAAAAGCAAATTCAAAGCATTGTTGGCAAAGTATCCGAATATTGACCCTCATTCAATGGGCTTTCCTGTGGCTTGGCAAACTGAACCACTTTGGATATGAGAATTAAGAAAATCAAAAACCAGGATTATAAAGCCTTATATGGAAGAAGATAAATATTGATGTGAAATTCTTTTTGTTAAATTTTCTCACCTACTAATCAATCAGATATAAAGATTTTTATCAATATTGGCCGTTAAAAAAAACGGTATTTTTATTTCTCAATTTTTACAAATAATTGTAATGTTAAGATTACAATACAACAATCTTTAATTCAGGAAGAAACACTATTTAACAACTCTTTATTTTTATTTATTCTAAGGAAAAATAAAAAACCTAAGGTATCCCATATAAACATTTTCCGTATAGAATACATACATTTGTCCAGCCCGACCCATATTATCAAATGGCGGAAATGAAACAAACAGAACACGAAGGAATTGTAGTTCAATCGCTTAACAATATTACCACAGTACGTATTGTTAATCAGTCAGCATGTGCATCCTGTGATGCAAAAGGGGCCTGCACTGCTTCTGACATGCAGGAAAAGATGATTGAAGTAGTTTCGGATAAAAGTTATAAGCCAGGCCAGCATGTAATAGTTACCGGAAATAAGGAGCTTGGATTAAAAGCTGCATGGTGGGCCTATGCCCTCCCAGCTATATTGGTTATTGCCACTTTAATTATCTCGTTTTATGTTACCCGCCAGGAGAACCTTTCAGGTGTTTTTTCCCTTTTGGTTTTAATACCCTATTTCGTAATTATAAGGCTATTAAACAAATATATTTCGGGTACATTTTCTTTTCAGATAAAATCAATTAACGAATAACAATTATGAGCGTTGTTCTTATTACAATAATCACTTTAGGTGGATTAGGCTCACTTGCGGCACTTATATTGTTTGCGGCTGCTCAAAAATTCAAGGTTTTCGAGGATCCAAGAATTGACCAGGTAGAAGAGGCCCTTCCTGCTGCCAACTGCGGCGGTTGTGGTTTTCCTGGTTGCAGGGCTTTTGCTGAGGCTATGGTTAAAGCCGATGATATTTCACCATTTAACTGTCCGGTTGGAGGTACAGGTGTAATGTCAAATATTGCAGGGATACTTGGCAAGAAAGCCACGCTGGCCGCTCCTATGGTTGCCGTTTTAAGATGTAACGGAAGTTGCGATAACCGCCCACGACTTAATAATTACCAGGGGGCCACATCATGTGCCATTGCCGCCTCCCTCTATGGTGGCGAAACCGGCTGTTCATACGGATGTTTCAGCCTGGGAGATTGTGTTGAAGCATGCAAATTTGATGCAATGTATATGGACAAAACAACAGGGTTACCTGTAATAAATGAAGAAAACTGCGTAGCGTGTGGTGCTTGTGTAAAGGCTTGTCCGAAAACCATTATCGAAATGCGCAAAAAAGGGCCCAAAAGCAGGAGGATTTTTGTAAGCTGTGTTAATAAAGATAAAGGGGCTGTTGCAAAAAAAGCCTGTAATGTTGCCTGTATTAGTTGCTCAAAGTGTCAGAAAATTTGCCCTCATGATGCAATAGTTATTGAAAACAATTTAGCATACATAGATTTCGAAAAATGCAAGTTATGTCGTAAGTGTGCTGAAGAGTGTCCTACCAATGCCATTCATGAACTAAACTTTCCGCCCCGAAAACAAAAGGCTGAAGTTGATGAAGTAAGTAATTAATAACCCAAAGTTGCGAACTAAATAAAAAGGAGGATTCAAAGTGTTAAAGACATTTTCTATTGGCGGAATTCACCCGCCCGATAACAAAATAGCATCCAAAAGCTCCATAGAACAATTGCCGGTTCCCCCGGTTGTTTCAATGCTGATTTCGCAACATATAGGGGCCCCTGCCGAACCTTTGGTTCAAAAAGGCGACCAGGTAAAAACAGGTCAGGTTATAGCAAAATCAAACGGTTTTGTTTCATCTAACATACATTCTTCAGTATCGGGAAAGGTTGATAAAATAGACGATGTATTGGATTCATCAGGTTATAAAAGAAAAGCTATTATTATTAAAACTGAGGGAGATGATTGGGATGAATCAATAGATCGAAGCAACGAAATTATAAAAGATATTACATTAACATCTGAAGATATAATTAGGCGCATTGGTGAAATGGGCATAGTTGGAATGGGAGGGGCATCATTTCCGACCCAGGTAAAACTTATGCCGCCTCCGGGCAAAAAATGCGATGTGCTGATAATAAATGGTGTTGAGTGTGAACCGTTTTTAACCGATGATCATTTGTTGATGCTTGAGAAAGGGCCCGAAATTATTATTGGTATAACAATACTCATGAAGGCCCTTAATGTTGAGAAAGCCATTGTGGGGATTGAAAACAATAAAAAAGATGCTATAAACCACCTTTCAGAAATAGCCAGAGAATTTAAAGGAATTAAAATTGAAGCACTAAAAGTTAAATATCCACAGGGAAGTGAAAAGCAATTAATAGATGCTTGTATTAAAAGGCAGGTGCCTTCGGGAAAACTACCAATTGAAGTTGGTGCTGTTGTACAAAATGTAGGTACTGCATTTGCAGTTTACGAAGCCATTCAGAAAAACAAACCCTTAATTGAGAGAATTGTAACAGTTACCGGCCCGTCATTAAAGAAACCTTCCAACTTTTTAGCTCGAGTTGGTACGCCGGTTTCAGCATTAATTGAAGCTGCCGGTGGATTACCCGATGATACTGCAAAAATAATTGGCGGAGGGCCAATGATGGGTAAAGCTTTATCATCGGTTGAAGTGCCGGTTACCAAGGGAACATCGGGAGTGTTGGTTTTACCGGGTAAGTTAACAGCCCGCAAACCAGTTCAAAACTGTATCAGGTGCGCAAAATGTGTTTCAGTATGCCCAATGGGCCTTTCACCATATTTATTAATGAGCTATTCTCAAAAAGCTTTGTGGGACAGTGCCGAAGAAGATAAAATCATGAATTGTATTGAATGCGGTTCATGCAGTTATACATGTCCTTCGTCGCGACCTTTACTCGATTATGTAAGGCTTGGGAAAGGAAAGGTTGGTCAGGTTATCCGTACACGCACCAAATAAAGTTGAAATTTTTTAACCCTACCTGGGTCAATAAAACCACTGTTTTTTAAAGTAAATTAAGATTGTAAAAAATAAAGAAATATAAAAACTGATGAACAGACTAATTGTATCTCCTACTCCACACATACACAGTGGCGACTCTGTGAAAAAGAACATGTACGGGGTTATAATTGCACTTATGCCTGCTTTTTTAGCATCATTATGGTATTTTGGAATGGGGGCATTGATTGTTACAATAACTGCCATAATTGCTTGTGTATTTTTTGAATTTGTAATTCAGAAATACATTTTAAAAACAGCCACCTCAATTACCGATGGTTCGGCTGCTGTTACCGGTTTACTCCTTGCTTTCAACCTCCCATCAAATCTGCCCCTTCCGTTAATTATAGTAGGGGCTGCTGTAGCCATTGGTATAGGAAAAATGTCATTTGGCGGCCTGGGCAACAATCCCTTTAACCCTGCATTGGTTGGCAGGGTATTCTTATTAATATCTTTCCCTGTTCAAATGACCAGCTGGCCACTTCCGATGGATTTATCATACCTGGATGCGGTAACCGGCGCCACCCCCCTATCAATTTTAAAAGAAGGCCTTGCATCAGGTAAAACTGTGCCTGAAATTATGACCGGGGTGCCTTCATATGTTGATATGTTTATGGGTAATATGGGTGGCTCGGCAGGTGAAGTGGCCGGACTTGCGCTCATTTTGGGTCTAATATTTATGCTAATAAGGAAAATTATTACATGGCATATACCTGTAGCTGTAATCGGATCAATTGTTATTATGGCAGGGTCTATGCATTTAGTTAACCCTGATTTATATGTTTCATCAATTTTCCATCTGTTAACCGGTGGTGTATTGCTTGGAGCAATATTTATGGCAACAGATTATGCAACCTCACCAATGTCGAAGAACGGAATGTTACTTTATGGAATAGGGATTGGGGTTATAACCATACTAATAAGGACATTTGGAGCTTACCCTGAAGGAATTTCATTTGCCATACTAATAATGAACGGATTTACACCTCTTATAAACAAGTATATTAAACCCAAAAGATTTGGTGAAATTATCAAAAAACAATAAAATTTGATTATTAAAAAAAAGAGATAAAATGGGCAAACGCGCATCATCACTACCCAACATGGTTCTTACACTGCTTATAATAACAGCAGTTTCGGGAAGTTCGCTGGGTTTTGTTTATCAACTTACAAAGGAACCAATTGCAGCAGCCAAGCTTATGAAACAACAGGAGGCCATAAAAGAGGTTGTGCCCGGTTTCGATAACGACCCGGGAGGTGAAATGTATGAACTAACCTCATCCGAAGGGTTGGGATTAAAAGTTTTTCCGGCCAAAAAAGGTGATTCAATTATAGGTGTTGCAATTGAAAGCATAACCAATAAAGGTTTCAGCGGAGAAATTAAAATTATGGTTGGTTTAAAACCCGATGGCACAATAATAAACTATAAAGTTCTGGAACATAAAGAAACTCCCGGGCTTGGCACAAAAATGGCCGATTGGTTTAAAACCGAAAAGGGTAACCAGAATATACTTGGCAAACATCCTGGAAAAAACAAACTGGTTGTTACCAAAGATGGTGGAGAAGTTGATGCAATTACTGCGGCTACAATAAGCTCCAGGGCTTTTTTACATGCAATAGAAACAGCTTATACAACCTATACTGAAAACACCGATGCCACCAGCTCGGCAACTACCCAAAGCAATTACACGGAAGGAGGCCAACAATGAACCAGTGGAAAAACTTTTCGAAAGGATTTTTCAAGGAAAACGCGATTTTTTCGTTATTACTCGGAATGTGCCCCATGCTTGGGGTTACATCTTCAGCCGAAAACGGACTGGGAATGGGCCTTGCAACAACTTTTGTGTTGGTTATGGCCAATCTTGTGGTTTCAGTGGTAAAAGACCTTATTCCCGATAAAGTCCGGATACCTTCATTTATAGTTATCATTGCAACTTTTGTTACTATTGTTGAAATGATAATGCAGGCTTATTTCCCTGCTCTTTTTGATTCGCTTGGTTTATTTATACCGCTTATTGTGGTAAACTGTCTTGTTTTAGGTAGAGCCGAGGCATTTGCATCTAAAAACAATGTTATATCCTCGGTTATTGACGGAACAGGTATGGGGCTTGGTTTTGCAATGGCATTAACAATACTTGGCGGTATTCGCGAAATATTGGGAAGCGGTAAACTTTTCGGGATGGCAATATATCCTGAAGATTATGGGATGTTAGTATTTGTTTTAGCACCTGGTGCTTTTATTGCCCTGGGTTACTTGATTGCTTTTATAAACAGGTTAAAAAAAGCATAAGGAGGAGATAATATGAGTTACTTTATTATAATTATATCGGCCATTTTTGTAAATAATGTAGTATTGGCCCAGTTTCTTGGAATTTGTCCTTTTTTGGGTGTTTCAAAAAAAATATCAACGGGTATTGGAATGACAGGGGCTGTAACCTTTGTAATGGTAATAGCAACAATATTCACTTACTTTATTCAAAAATTAATACTTGTACCATTTGGCATAACATTTCTTCAAACAATATCATTTATTCTGGTAATTGCAGCATTGGTTCAGTTGGTTGAGATTGTGCTTAAAAAAGTAAGTCCACCCCTTTACCAGGCACTTGGGGTTTTTTTACCGCTTATAACAACAAACTGTGCCATTCTTGGTGTTGCTATAATGACAGTAAGCAAAAATTACAACCTGGTTGAAGCAGTTGTATTTTCAACAGCCACGGCTATTGGGTTTGGCATTGCACTTATAAGCTTTGCAGGAATAAGGGAACAACTTGATTTGATTGATGTGCCGAAAGGTATGCAAGGGGCTCCGATTGCCCTTATAGTTGCCGGTATAATGGCCCTTGCCTTTATGGGTTTTGCAGGGATGGTTTAACCCACATAGATAAAAATATACAATTTATACTACTGATATAATATAAAGAGGGTGTCTCAAAAGTCATAGACACCCTCTTTTTATTCGTACTCCACTCGAAAAGTTTTTCAAATATTCAATTCTCATAGGCTTTAAAAAACTATTGAGACAGCCTCATTTTATTTTGTATGGGTCACTAATCCACAATTTTATCTAGTCGACTTCCCCAAGTAAAACAACAGGATTTTTTTCATATTTTTTTGCGCATTTGGGACAGGTTGTGTACCACATGTACATTTTTCTTATTGTTAAACCCATCTCCCTGGCATTAATATTATAATCCTTTGCCCATTTACCTGTATCCTTAAAAGGCCCGTCATATACCCGGGTATAAAACTTTCCATTCATTACCAGGTTATTGGCTCCAGTTATTTCCTGGTCCACAGCAAGGTATATATCCATATTCCATTTTGATGTGTGGTATGAAAGACATAAATAATCTGGTATTGATGCACCTGCTGATTCAACTTTTCTGAAAAGTTTTGTTATAACTTTTCCAAAATTTAATGGCATGTAGAAGAATGTTGAAACCTTGTCCTTAATGAATTTTTTATCCTTCCAGTTAAAAAATTTATCCTGCCAGATATCAACATTTAACTCAGGACAGCAACCTGTTTCTTTTTGTATTGTTGGTTCCATAATGGTTTTTTCTTGTAATTTACTCAGATTAGTTGTGACTGTCAATTTTTAGATTATTTATCCCTAATTTGTCTTTAGCCTTTTTTTCTAATGACCGTCATTAGAAATTAATAGTGTTAAGTTATTGATTACATGCCTTCTATTTTGACAAATCGCTAAAGAAAAACTAAAAATTTGTAATCAGAAATGCTTACAAATTAAGTTTTTCTAAAGCAGCCTGTACCGACTATTCGGTAGGGTTAATCCCGGCTAAATCATTAGTTCATTGCCTTTCTAATGACTAATCCGGGTTTATTATTTCAATGGTGGTCCAAAAACAGATGGCGGGACACCAAATTTCGTTTTAAAACTTTTTGAAAAACTTGACAAACTTGAAAAACCAACTTCATACATAATTTCGGTAATATTCCCGGTTTTGTTTTCAATCATTTTAGCTGCTTTTTGAAGTCTGTAATTTAGTATTATGTCCTTGGTGGAGTGTCCTGTTATTTCCTTTAACTTACGGTATAAATGCGTTGAACTTAAACCCAAATCCATACTTATGAGCTCAACAGAAAGAGAAGGGTTTGACAGGTTATTTTCTATTAAAGCCATTACTTTCTGTACAAACAATTCATCATTGCTTTTAACAGGTTCCTGGTTTTCCCTGGGGTTCAATAATAATTCTGACTTAACATAACCTGCCAATTGTTCATCTCTCTTGAAAATTCCTGCAATACTTTTTCTTAAATATTCAATATCAAATGGTTTTGTAATATAAAGGTCTGCCCCTTTGGCCAGTCCTTCGTTTTTATGTGTGTCAAGACTTTTAGCGGTTAAAAGTATAACGGGTATATGAGCCGTAAGTTTATTATTTTTTATTCGTTCGCAAACTTCAAAACCATCCATTACCGGCATCATAATATCAGAAATAACCATATGAGGACGTACCTTTTCAAATAATTCAATGCCCTCTTTCCCATTTTTGGCACAATAAACATGGTAGTTATTTTTTGTGTTCAATTCAATAAACTCAAGTATATCATCATTATCATCAATTACTAACAAACGTTTTGCCGTTTTTGGCAAAGAAATATGATTAATTGCCTTTGAGCTGGCCCCCAATTCAAAATTTGAAATAAATCCAGATGAGCTAACTGATGATTGATTAAATAATGGAACAGAGAGGTAAAATGTACTTCCGTTACCGGGATTACTTTCGGCCCATAAATCACCGTTATGTATTTTAGCATATTCACTTGACAGTGTTAATCCGATTCCGGAGCCAATTTTTAGCGATTTGCCGGCATTAGTCTGATAGAATTGTTCAAAAATATGGGGCAAATCCTTTTTAGAAATACCAATTCCGGAATCAGTTATCTTAAGAAGAATGCGTTTGGACAAATCATTTTTATCATCAACCAATGAGATATCCATATTAATTGACCCACCAAAGGGAGTATATTTAAAGGCATTTGAAAGTAAATTAAAAACTATGGTTTCTATTTTTTCATTATCAATGTCGGCAATTATTTCATTAAGTGAAGAATTAAAAACATATTTTATCTCATGTCGTGAAGCCATATCATCAAATGAGGCAAATACTTCTTTGCACAGTCTTACAACATCAGTTTTAGTAATGCTTAGTTCTAATCGTGAAGTTTCAATTTTCCGGAAATCAAGTAACTGATTTATCAATTTATATAATCGTTCGGCATTTCGCCCTGCAATTTTCAACATCCTTTGGTAGGTCACTTCAAGGCCTGGAGTTTTTAATAACTCCTGAATGGGTGGCAATATAAGGCTTAACGGTGTCCGGAATTCATGCGAAATATTGGTAAAAAAATGAATTTTTGCCTGATATAATGATTCCTTATGTAAATTTTCAAGCTTAACAATTTCGAGCTCGTTTTTTAATCTTTGCCTGTAGGAATATATCCTGAATACAAAATAAGTAAGCGCCAGGGCCAGAAAAATATACATAATCAGGAAACCGTTACTAAGCCAGATGGGCGGAGAAATACTAATTTCCAGGGCGTAAACATCGCTCCATACTCCCAAATGGTTTGTTCCTTTTACTTCAAAAGTATAATTTCCGGGTTTAACGTTTGAGAAAACTGCAAAATTTTTCGCCCCCGAGGTTAATTGCCAAACCTCATCCTGGGGTAATAATCTGTAGGTAAACTGGGTTATTTCGGGAAAAAGAAAATCAAGAGTAGAAAATTCAAAGGAAAAGGAATTTTGATAATGTTTAAGTTTAAGACGGTTGGTAAATGCAATGTCTTTTTTAATTATCTGAACACTGTCGGATGGCAAAACCAACTCGTTATTAATAAAAAAACCTGATAATAAAACCTTAGGTTTGGTTTCTGAATTAATTGTCAACCCCGGGTCCACTTCAACAAACCCATTATCGCCGCCAAACAATATTTTTCCATCGGGAAGTATTGCGTTGCAATAATGATAAAAACCATTTAATGGTGAGTTTGTATTTACGGGCAGCGTAAAATATCCATATGTTGATATATCAACTTTAACAATGGCATTTTGAGATGTTGCCCATAAAAAACCCCTGTTATCTTCCTGCAAATTAATAAGTTTTTGGGACCTGCCCACATTAATATTAACTATTGCCACGCTATCTGCATCAGGGAAATACCTTAGAATTACATTTTCGGCACCTATCCATAAATCCCCATTTTTTCCTGCATACATCCCTGTAATATCTTTATTTCCTAAAGCCTTATTTACACTGCCTACAACCTTTTTTCCCAGTTTTTCCACATCAACCTGAAAAAGTTTGTTCCTTCCTGCATAATAAACCCCTTTTTGTGTAGTAATAAACCTTCCGTCACCATCCTTATCTATCATTATAAACCGCATATTTTCGTCATTTGCATTGCTCCTGTCAACTCTAAACATTCCTCCCTCCCATGCGCTCACCCAAAATGTTCCGTCATTTTGGCGCGCAAATCCACTTATATAATTAGATATTAGCCCATTGTAGCGGTTTGCGGTAACTGATCGCATAATTTTTAATTCAGGATTCCAGATATTTATACCACCGGCTGTTCCAATCCAGATATGGCCGTTAATATCTTCCTCAAGGGCGTAAATATTATCTAAAAGAATTCTTTCATGTTGTGGCGAACTTGTCGAGAATGACTTCCTTTCCCCTGTACTGCGGTTCTTTTTAAAAACCCCGTGTATGGTTGCCATCCAAATATCGCCGTTACGGTCAACCAGGATATCTTTTATCTGATTTCCTATTCTGGGATTATTGAATGAATAGTATTCTTCCTGCATACGGTAATATTGCCTGCTGTTATCAACAATACTTACCCCTCCGGAGGTAATAAGCCATAAACGTTGATGGTCATCTTCAAAAATCTCCCAAATAACGTTACTTGCAACAGTATTATCTATAAGTGGGTCATGGTGAAGAGTTAGGGTCTCCAACGTCCGGGTATTAAAAAGGTTTAATCCAAAATCAGTTCCTAACCATAAAACGGAGTCATTTTGCGGGTAAATACATTTAACAACTTCATTGCTAACCTGTGTGTTTAAAGAATTATATAGCTTAAATGCCCCTGTAACAGTATTGAATTTTACAAGTCCGGTTTCGGTACCAACCCAGATAACGCTATCATTACCCTGTGAACCGGGTGAAATTGTACAAATTAAATTATTCTCCAGTAAAGGTTTATATTTACCTTTAATATAATAGCCTGTAAAACTGCCGTCTTTAAACTTATTTAATCCGTTATATGTACCAATCCATATATCGCCGTTGGTTGCTTCATAAAAACACCTTATGGTGTTATGAGTAAGTGAGCTGTTGAGTGAATTAAAGTACTTAAACTCATCATTTTGTTTATTAAATATTAACAACCCGTTTGAGGTACCTATTAAAATCCTCCCGTGTCTATCCTTATGCAAGGCCCTTATAACCCTGTTATCTCCGGTGTTAATTCTGGAAACTTTAAATGTTTCGGCATTTATTATGCACAAACCATCCCAGGTACCCACCCATATATCTTTACCATCAACCAATAATGAACTAATATTATTTGACGGAATTGAATTTTGCGTGTTATTATTCTGAAAATTAATTATTTTATATCCATCGAAACGACATAACCCTTCCTGGGTACCAATCCATATAAAACCATTGCAGTCCTGCACTATTGAATTTGTAACGTTGGAACTGAGTCCATTCTCAATTGTGACATTTGAAAAAAAAACCGGAAGCAAATTACCCTTGGATGATAAAAACAACCCTAAGGCCAAAAAAAGGGTAACAAAATGTTTAACCGGAAAAATCTTTCCCATTTATTTAAATATTAAACTATTGAATTATTTAAGAAAACCACCTTATTAAAATTACTGACAAGAAAATCACTTCTTAATTTAAAATTCGCCTTGTAAATCAATTTTAGACCTTTAAACTTTATTGAATTGCTACTATAAAAATAGGCATTTTTTAACATTTCAATTACAGTTGGAATTATTAAAATATTACACAGGTAAGAAATAAACAAATCCATATAACTTTGAATATCTGTTATTTTGTGAATTTTAATAGTTCTATTTGCGTTTATGTATGATTTGGACAACTCTTTGTAAGATTCTCATAATAACATTTATTAAAGGTTTTTTAATTTTGATAGTGAATATGTTTTCCATGTTGGAAAAAACAAAAATCAGTGGGTTTTAAGTACAAAAAAAACGCACAATTTTCAAATTAAAAAAAACCATTTTTTAATGAAAAAACTTAGATTTAAATACCTTGCATTTACCCTTATTGCTTCTTTTCTGGTAGCATGTTCGTGCTCAAAGAACAATGATTCAGATAATGACACTAATGGAAACGGTAATCAAATACCTGGTTTCTATTTTGGGGTTGACCTTTCTTATGTTAATCAGGTTGAAGACAAGGGAGGGGTTTACAAAGAAAACGGAACTGTTGTTGATCCTTATATAAATTTAAAGAAACATGGTGCAAATTTAGTAAGGGTAAGAATATGGAATAACCCAAACTGGATTAAAAATATATATGGATCAAACACAATACTCTACAGCGGATACAAAGATGTAGAAAAAAGTATACAAAGGGCAAAGAATGCCGGTATGGATGTTTTGTTAAACTTCCACTACTCTGACACGTGGGCAGACCCCGGATACCAGAAAGTTCCGGAGGCCTGGAAAAACATAACCAGCATAAATATACTTCAGGATTCAGTTTACAATTTCACCTATTCAGTATTGAAAAAACTCAAGTTAAAAAACCTTTCGCCCAAAATGGTTCAAATTGGGAATGAAACAAATTGCGGAATGATGATTAATGAAGTAAACTCAAGTTTTCCAAAATTGAATGTTTGTGACGGCGAATGGTCCAATTTCGGTAAAATAATCAATTCGGCTATAAACGCAATTAAACAAATTGATAGAGAAGGTGGTACTAAAACCAAAATTGTTTTACACGTGGCCGACCCCAAAAACCTCGACTGGTGGATGTCAGGAATTAAAAACCAGGGTGGGGTTACGGGTTATGATATAATGGGGTTTTCATATTACCATATTTGGCATAATACTATAGGATTTTCGGAATTAACAAACCATATAAAAGGAATTAAAACAAAACACGGAAAAGATTTAATTGTACTTGAAACCGCCTACCCTTTTACTACGGCAAACAACGACAATTACCCGAATATTTATTTTAGCCAAACACCCCTGGCAGGTTACCCATATTCATTTGAAGGACAAAAAAATTTCATGATTTCATTAACCCAGAAAATGATTGATGCTGGCGCTAATGGAGTTATATATTGGGAACCTGCATGGATAACATCAAATTTAACCGACCTGTGGAACAAAGGGTCATCGTGGGAAAACTGTGCATTTTATAATTTCTCCGGTAATTTAACAACAACTGTTGAATACTTTAATCATAAATATACCAGAAAATAGAGAGACAATTTTTTAAACCTGTTATAAATAAATGTGCAATACCTTAAAAAAAAACTGATGAAGTCAATTTTAACATTCCTGATATTATATTTTTTAGTGTCATCATGTACCAATGGTACAAACAAAATTATTATTACCTCCCCCGAAACTTTATTTAACAATGATTGGGAATTTATTAAAGATGTTGACGAAAAGCTGGTTTTCGGAAACCAAAATATTGAATGGGAGAAGGTATCATTACCGCATACTGCAAATATTGAACCTTTGGTAATTAAAGGTAAACAATGGATGGGAACCTGCTATTACCGAAAGCAATTTTCAATTCCTGCCAACTTAATTGATAAACATATTGCGCTAAAATTTGATGGGGCAATGCAGGTTGCCGATGTTTATTTAAACGGGAATAAAATAATGACGCATTTTGGCGGTTATCTGCCGTTTTATGTTCCATTAAATAAACACATTATAAAAAACCAGGTTAACACAATTGTTGTAAAACTTAATAACGAGGATAATCCGGAAGTGCCACCAGGAAAACCAATTGATGAGCTTGATTTCAACATTTTCAGCGGTATATACCGAAATGTTTGGTTGATTGTTAAAGACAAACTACATATTTCAGACCCCATTGGTGCTGACAGAGTTGCCGGTGGTGGCATTTTTGTGACCTTTAAAAATGTTACTTATACCAATGCGGTTGTTAGTGTAAAGAGTGACATTAACAACTATTATAATAAAAATGTGGAAGCCATTGTTCAGGTAACCCTAAAGGACAAAGCTGGAAGGACAATAAAATCGGAAAAAAGCCCCAACACGAAAATTTTGGGTGAAACCAACCAGGTTATTGAGTTATCATTAGAAATAAATAAACCACAACTTTGGTCGCCACATAATCCATACCTGTACACACTTATAGTTGATCTAATTAGGGAGGGAGAGATAATTGAGACTATTTCAGAAAAAATTGGTGTGCGAACTTTTAAATTTACCACCCAGGGATTTGAATTAAACGGACAGCCTTTTTATTTAAGAGGAACAAACCGGCATCAGGAATATCCATACATAGGGTATGCACTATCCGACAATGCTAATTACCGCGATGCTTACAAAATAAAGGAGGCAGGTTTCAATTTCGTAAGATTATCACACTATCCTCATTCTAAATCATTTATGAATGCCTGCGATGAACTGGGACTTTTGGTTATGGATGCAATTCCAGGTTGGCAGTTTTATGGCAACTCTGTTTTTCAGCAAAATGTTATAAACGATATAAGAAAAATGGTACGCCGCGACCGGAACCATGCTTGTGTTATATTATGGGAAGCATCTTTGAATGAATCCGGAATGCCAGTTGAATTTATGCAAAAAGCACATAATACTGTTCATGAAGAATATCCAACCGGAGATGTTTATACATGTGGATGGATTGACAAGGTATATGATGTGTTTATTCCGGCCAGGCAACATGCAAAACCACCTTTATACTGGAGCAACTATAAAAAGAAACCTGTACTTATTGCAGAATATGGCGATTGGGAATACTATGCCCAAAATGCAGGGTTTAACCAAACTGCATTTAAAGATTTATCGCCCGAGGAACGTAATTCAAGACAACTTAGGGGTTTCGGTCAAAAAAGGCTGGCACAACAGGCGCTTAACTACCAGGAATCACACAACTGTAATTTAAAAGGGGCGCATACCGGTGACGCTAACTGGTTAATGTACGATTATAACAGGGGGTATGCACCAGATATTGAAGCATCCGGAATTATGGATATTTTCAGGTTACCCAAGTTTGCCTACTATTTTTATAAAAGCCAGGCTAAACAAGGAGATTCATCAAACCCTGACCTTTATAAACCATTTGTTGAAATTGCAAATTACTATAACGACCCTTCATTTTTAGATGTAAAAGTTTATAGTAATTGTAACGAGGTTGAGTTGTTTGTAAATGGAAAATCACTAGGAAAGAAAAGGCCCGACAACGACATTAACAGCACGCACCTGGCCAGTCCGCCATTTACTTTTACCCTGCCGGGTTTTGTCCCAGGTGAAATTAGTGCCAAAGGTTACATTGATGGTAAAACGGTAGCAACTTCAACGAGAAAAACCCCAGGAAATCCATCGTCGGTCATAATTTGGGTAGATGAAAGCAACCGTAAACTTCAAAAAGGCGTTTACGATATAGCATTTTTATATGCGGCAGTTACTGATAATAACGGAACAATAATACCCGATGCTTCAAACACCATCGCCTTTAAAATTGCGGGAGATGCTGAACTAATTGGTTCAAACCCCATTGATGCGGAGGCAGGAATAGCCACAATACTCCTTAAAATTGGTAAAAAAGGAGGAACTCTTAACGTTTTAGCAACATCCCATAACCTAAAACAAGGAAAACTGAAAATCAGGGTAAAATAAAATTGTACTACCCAAAAAAAATTAACATTTAATAAATTCTACAAAATACCAATATGTTATTGTTTTTGTAAATCCAAATTCAATTTATACCCTATGAAGAAAACAGTGTTTAATCTCAAACAACTAGCCATTCTCATTTTAATGTGCAGCTTTACTTTAATACTTTCGGCACAACAAAAAGATGTTAATGGAAAAATAGTTGACTCCAAAAACGGAGAATCTATTCCGGGGGCAACCATTTTTATTGATGGGACCCAACGTGGCACTATAAGTGACGTTGATGGAAATTTTACAATTTCTGCTGCTGAACAAGAAGTATTGGTAATTTCAACAGTTGGTTACCAAACCCAACGTATTAGCATCTCGGGATCAACCAATATTTTAATAAAAATGGTTTCCGATATTATTAACATCGATGAAATAGTTGTAATTGGATATGGGATGCAACGTAAGGGAGATCTTACAGGGGCAATTACCAACGTAGCCAGCAAGGATTTTAATAAGGGCATAATAAGTTCTCCAGAGCAACTAATCAACGGGAAGGTTTCAGGTGTTCAAATAATGTCAAACAGCGGGTCGCCCAACTCAGGAAGTTCAATTCGTATACGTGGGGGGGCCTCTTTAAATGCAAGTAATGAACCATTAATTGTGCTCGACGGTATCCCACTTGAACCGGGAGGAATAAGTGGGAACAGCAACAACTTTTTAAGCCTGATTAATCCAAATGATATTGAAAGTATGACGGTACTTAAGGATGCATCATCAACAGCAATTTATGGATCAAGGGCTTCAAACGGGGTTATTATCATTACAACAAAACAAGGCACAAGCGATAAACTTAAATTAAACTTCAGCTCCACGGGTTCATGGCAGGTAAAAACAAAGTTACCCGAAATGCTATCAACCAGCGAATTTAAAAATGTGGTTTTAAATGAAGGTTCACAGGCTCAGATTGATTTGCTTGGAAACAGCAACACCAATTGGAACGATAAAATTTATCAATTTGCCTATGGAACAGATAATAACATAAACTTTTCGGGCAAATTCAAAAACGTTCCTTTTAGAGTTTCATTCGGATATTATAACAGGGATGGGATACTATTAACCGATAACAGCGAAAGATTAACAAGTAATATCCTGGTTTCTCCATCATTTTTAAACGAACATCTTAAGGTAAGTGTTGGGTTTAAGGGCTCTGTTAACAACAATACATTTGCCAACACTAACTCTATTTGGGGCGGATCAACATTTAACCCAACAATTCCGGTTTATTCCAATCTTGATGTTTTTGGCGGTTATAATGAGGCAATAGACCCAAATGGTAACCCGGTAACAGCCGCCGTTCGGAACCCCGTGGGACTGCTGAACCAATATTCATCAACAAGCAAAGTAAACCGCATAATCAGCAACCTGGATATTGATTACAAATTTCATTTTTTGCCAGATCTAAAATTTCATACTACCTTGGGTTATGATTATGCCAAAGGGGAAGGTGAAATTTTTGTCCCCGTACAGGCAACCCAGTTCTATTTATCGGGGGGGCGTGATTACAAGTATGGCCCTCAGAAAAAGGACAATAAACTGCTTACCACCTATTTTAATTATAATACGGTACTTGAAAATATAAACAGTACTATTGATGCAACTGCCGGTTATGATTATCAATCATGGAAAAGTACATCACCCTATTATGAAGAGCTCAATGTAGCCGGCGAAGTTCAAAATACAATTGCGCCTTCGGATCAACGCCATGTTCTAATTTCATATTACGGTAGGGTAAACTACTCAATGGCATCAAAATATTTGGTTACAGCAACAATCCGTAGCGATGGTACTTCCCGTTTTAACATTGATAACCGTTGGGGGGTTTTTCCATCGGTTGCATTGGCGTGGCGCCTATCTGAAGAATTTTTCTTTAAAAAATCCGATTGGCTAAGTAATCTTAAATTAAGGGCCAGTTATGGAATTACCGGGCAACAGGAAGGTATTGGCAACTATAATTACCTGCCAATTTATACTTTAAGCCAGACAGGGGCCCAGTATATTTTCGGAAATTCTCCTGTAAACACCTATCGACCTGAGGCTTATGTTGCAGATTTAAAATGGGAATCTACCAAAGCATATAATTTCGGGTTGGATATTGGTTTATTTAATAACCGTATTTTTGGTACTGCTGAATACTATTCAAGAAAAACAGAAGATTTGCTTGCAGTTGTGCCCTCCCCGGCAGGGACAAATTTTGATAAAACCATACTTACCAATGTAGGCAATGTTGACAGCGAAGGAGTTGAACTTTCAATAAGTGCAACACCCATAGCTACCAAAAACCTTACCTGGGAGTTTAACCTTAATGCTACATGGCAAAAACAAACCATTAAAAACCTCTCAATAATTAAAGGAGCAAATATAACCAGCACATCAGCCGGCCCAACTATTGACAGTTATTATTTCCAGGTTTTAACCGAAGGTTATGCCCCATACATGTTTTATGTTTATCATCAGTTATATGATGAATCAGGAAAACCAATTGAAGGGGTCTTTGCCGATGTGGATGGTGATGGCTTTATTAACACCAATGACCTTTACAGGTATAACTCTCCATCGCCTGATTATATCCTTGGTTTTAGCTCTTCGGTTACATATAAAAAATGGACTTTAGGTACCAGTTTAAGAGCAAATATTGGTAACTATGTTTACAATGGCATGGCAATGAACACAGGTGCATTTGGAACAATGTCATACAATGCATACCAGCTTAACAACCTTAACAAGAGTTATCTCAAAACCGGTTTTCAAAGTCGCCAATACCTATCCGACTATTATGTTGAGAATGCTTCTTTCTTAAAAATGGATAACCTGGTACTTGGTTACAATTTTGGTAAATTGTGGGATATGGTTTCACTAAATACCACAGCCATGGTGCAAAATGTATTTACCATTACCAAATATACCGGTGTGGACCCGGAAGTACCACAAGGGATGGACTCTTCATTTTATCCCCGTCCCCGTATTTTTTCATTGAGCCTTGGATTGGAGTTTTAATTTTAAACTGATTTGAATTATGAAGACGTTAAAATACTCACTATTAATACTAACAATATTTGGATTATCGGCATGTATTGACGATCTCAACCAATATCCAAACATTGAGGAGACATCAGAATCAGTTTATTCTGATCCTTCCAACTATATTTCAGCATTGGCCAAATGTTACGCATCATTCGTAACAGCCGGCCAGGGTAAAGGGGGTGAAAACCCTGATTTAAGCAGTAATAACGGTTTTGATTACATGCGTTGCTATTTTAATGTGCAGGAAGCCGGAACTGATGAATTAGGTTCAACATGGATAGAAGGAGATAACATTGGTAACCTGACTTTTTTAACCTGGGATGCAAACGATCCATGGGTTGCCGATATGTATTACCGGTCATATTACACAATTTCATTATGTAATGAATTTCTTAAAAACAGTACCGATAGTAAAATAAGCCGCTTTTCTGAAAGTGAAAAAGCTAAAATAAAACGTTACAGGGCCGAGGCAAGGTTTCTGAGAGCTTTGGCATATTTTCATGCCATGGATTTATTCCATAATATTCCGTTTGCCGATGAAAGCCTGATTGGAAGTTCAACACTTCCTCAACGATGGTTGGCTGCCGATATTTTTGATTTTATTGAACGGGAGTTGATAGAGTGCAGCGCAGATATGCCTGATGCAGCAAATTGCGAATATGGCCATGCCCCAAGAGCTGCTGCCTGGATGCTGTTGGCACGTATGTATTTAAATGCCCCGGTTTATAATGCAGGCAACAGGTACCCCGATTGCAAAATTTTTTCTAAAAAAGTTATTGACGAAGGTTACGCAATTGAACCTGATTATTATAAACTTTTTAATGCCGATAACCATAAGAGAGTTGGTCCCGGAAAAGAAATAATTTTCCCATTGGTTGTTGACAGCAGGTATGTTGTTACATGGGGCGCCACAACTTATATGATTTGTGGCCAGGTTGATACGGATTATGGCCCGGCAGCATCTACAGTTGGGTGCACCAGTGCCTGGAGTATGTTCAGGATACGGGGTGAAGTACCTGCATTATTTAACCTGAATAATGATGAAAGGGCTATGTTTTATACCCAGGGACAAAACCAATACATGAATGGTGGTGTTACAGACCGCACCGGTGGGTATTTCGTAACCAAATGGAGCAATTTACGTGACGATGGAACGGTAGCATCCAACACTTCAACCGATGGTGTTGACACTGATTTTCCGCTGTTCAGACTTGCTGATGCCTACCTGATGTACGCAGAAGCATCCGCCCGTACAAACACAGATTTAAGTACCGCACTTGGTTATGTTAATGAACTGCGCACCCACCGCAATGCAGCCACTGTTACAGAAAGCCAACTTACTGCAACCACTAACGGAATTCAGTACAAATTCTTCCTGGATGAGCGGGCAAGGGAGTTATATTGGGAATGCGTTCGTCGTACCGACTTGATACGTTTTGGTTGCTTCACAACAGAAAAATATATCTGGCAATGGAAAGGTGGGGTAAGAGACGGGAAGGCCATTGACAGCAGGTATAACATATATCCTATTCCGGCTTCGGAATTATCAGCCAACCCAAACCTATTTAACGAAAACTATTAATTCTTTTAATATTAAAATTATTAAACAAGTATGAAATGTAATGGGCCCCAAAAGTTTGGTAACCACCAGAAATAAATTGCCGGCTTAGGTATTCCCCAGTTGTTTCAGGGAAGATATCATTCCTTTTAAAAATTAAAATTTATTATGATGAAATCAATAAAACGAATTATAACTATCCTTCTGGTATTAATCACATACTGGTCGTGCGAGAAAGAAGGGGAATTGATTATAGTGTCAGGATTTGAAGCATCAGAATTGTCAAGTGATAACTCAGACATTATATTAACTCCTGAAAAGAATACAACAGCGGTACTTGCATTTGCATGGACTGAAAGTAATTTAACCCTCAGTAACGGTAAAATGTCAATACCAACTACTGTAAATGTTCCTGCTGATTTAATTGAGGTATCAGCAACATCTGGTTTTGAAATATCAATAACAGTTAACCCAACAGCAAATCCTCATATTTTTAGTGGCCTGGCATTAAATACTCTTGCAAAAAACCTGTTGTTGGAATCAGGGAAAAGATCTCCAATGTATTTTAGGGTTAATTCAACATTGGGTAAAAATACCACATCTAAATACAGTAATGTTATAACTGTTTACGTTACACCATTTACCATTGATATGTCAAAAGGTTTTATCCTTAATAGCAGTAAAGTTGAAACTGGCAGTTTGCTTTATTCACCAAACAGCAACGGTGAATATAGTGGTTTTATGAATGTTACCGCCTGGTATAACTGGTATTTAAAAGAGGGTGATGGCTCAATTTGGGGCAACGTTCCGGAAAGCGGGAAAGAATTCCTGATAACAAATAATACAGGTGCCCAATGGAATTTATGGTTCCCGGGCCAGGGTGGGTGCTATTATACAACAATAAACACTAAAAGCAAACAATGGAGTGCCACCCACATGCCATCTCTTACTGTTTCCGGTGATGTTACAGGTAATATGACATTTGTAAAATCAGAATTTTACTGGATGCTATCATTCACCACCACACAAACCAATGCCAAATTTAAAGTTAAGGGAAACGCCAAACTTTACAATAATTCAACCCTTACAAACGATGCAGCGGCTATTGGCAAAACTATAACATTTACACCGGGACCAGGTAATGCGTTAACGTTCAATTTTAATGATCAAACAACAGAATTCACAGTTCCTTCTGCAGGGGAATATACCTTAAAATTGTTCCTGTCTGACCCATCTAACCTGAATTATTCCATAACCCAGGGTTCGGTGGTTATAAAAGACCCAATAAGCGAATTCCTTTATCTCCCGGGTGTTGATGATGGCATTACAGGTGGCCCCTGGAACTTTAATAATTATATAAGTTTAATAAGCGATGTTGATTCAACTTTTGCAGGAGTTGTTAATGTGAATTCACTTTGGGGATTTATTATGTCCCTTAAAGTTAATGAGTGGTCAGATGTTTATAAAATGGGAAGTACCGCAGGCAAACTGGCATTTAAGGGAAGTTCAAACATACCGGCCCCTGCTCCCGGACTTTATCTTATTAAGGCTGATTTAAAAAACCTTACCTATAGCCATACTCAGGTAACTAAACTCAGCCATGCAGGGCTAAACAATAACTGGTCCCTCACTGATATGGGGGAATCCGTTGTTGCTGGGGTTTACACTTCATCTGTTACAATAAGCAACCCTTCACAATGGGGTTGTAAGTTATATCTTAATGGAGGTTGGGATGAGTTTTTTGGTGGAAAAAACGGGGTATTGAAGTACAAAAGCGATGGCATTACTGATGATGCTACCCTTGTTGCCGGAACATATGATTTTATAGCCAACCTGAAAAGTTCAACCTATACATTTTTAGGTAACGAGGTTTACATTACCGGGTTAAATAATGTATGGGATTTCACAAGTGTTGTTCTTACAAAAACATCAACCGGGGTTTATTCAGGTACGGCAACTATAAATGCACCATCACCATGGGGAATGGCTATTCATATTGATAAATCATGGAACCGGTACTTTGGTGGTTCATTTACATCACTTAAATTTCTTGGGGCAAATATAAACAACGTTCAAAGCCTTGCGAATGGAACATACAATGTTACAGTAGATTTTATAAATAACACTTGTACATTTGTTGTTCAATAATAAAGTTAAAACAAAGGGTATCAAAAAAAGATACCCTTTGTTTTTACCCCATTCCTGATAATAATATTTCTAAGACTGTAAAAGAAGTTGACATACGGGTTATTTGACAATTTTCATCCGTAAGTAAATATTTGTTTAAGGCCGCAAAGCAAGCCCCCTTACTTGGGGGAACTTAAATGGCACATTTTGGATCCGCCGGTATTCAGTTAATAAGTGCCTGCATTTTTTTACAAACATCTTCGTTTAAATTTTTGTACCTATTTATTTTAACCCAAAATCAGATATAATAATCCCTGATAAAACGATAATATGATTTTTAAAATTAGATTGATTTGTGGAGTATTATTAATCACCCTTTTATCAAATTTTTCAAACGCACAAAAAAATGTCTCTTTTGTTGATAAAAATGGCATTTTGCGCTGGAGTAATGAAAAAAGCGAGATTAAGGGTTTCGGGATAAACTATTCGTTACCATTTGCACATGCCTACAGAATGGCCAGGCGAATGAATATAAATCATGAGGAAGCTATTAAACAGGACATATACCATTTTGCGCGGCTCGACCTTAATTTTTACAGGGTTCACGTTTGGGATACTGAAATTTCTGATTCACTGGGTAATTTAATTAACCATGATCATTTACGCCTGTTTGATTTCACTATAAGTGAAATGAAAAAAAGGGGTATGAAATTCGTTATAACCCCAATTGCATTTTGGGGAAATGGGTGGCCCGAGAAGGATGAAAAAACACCCGGCTTCTCAAATAAATACGGCAAGGCAGCCTGCCTTACCAATAATGAAGCAATTAAACCACAGGAAAACTACCTTTTTCAGTTTATGAATCATATAAATCGTTACACAGGAATTGCCTATAAAAATGATAACGATATCGTTGCAATTGAAATAAGTAATGAACCCCATCATAAGGGCACCAAAGAAAATGTTAAGGACTATATAAACCGTATGGTGAAATCAATAAGGCGAACCGGAACATCAATCCCCGTTTTTTATAATATGAGCCATAGTATTAATTTGGTTGATGCATATCTTGAATCTGATGTTGAAGGCGGTACATTTCAATGGTATCCGACAGGGTTAGTGGCATCAAAACAAATAAAAGGAAATTATCTGCCACATGTAATTAATTACAATATACCGTTTGCCGAAAATCCGGCATTTAAGAAAAAGGCAAAAATAGTTTATGAGTTTGATGCCGCTGACATAGGCGACAATTACATTTATCCGGTTATGGCACGCAGTTTTAGGGAAGCAGGCATACAACTTGCAACCCATTTTGATTACGATGCAATGTTTTTAGCACCTTTCAACACAAATTACGGAACTCATTATATGAGCCTACCCTATTCGCCACAAAAGGCTATAAGTCTGAAAATTGCATCAGCCGTATTTCATGAATTGCCAATGCATAAAAATTATGGGCAATATCCATATAACAACAGGTTTGGAAATTTCAGGGTGGATTATGAAAACAACCTTGCTGAGTTTGTTTCTGATACACGGTTTTTTTACACAAACAATACAATTTCAACTCCAACAAAAACTGATAATATTAATGAGATTGCCGGTTTTGGCAATTCACCCTTGATAAAATATGATGGTACCGGGGCCTATTTTATCGACAGGATTGAAATGGGAATATGGCGCCTGGAAATTATGCCCGACGCTTTTTTAACCGCTGACCCATATGGACCACCGGGACCCGGACGCCAAACAGCAGCAGTTGTTAACAATATTAGAAACATAACCATAAACCTTAAGGATCTGGGTAATAATTTTTTAATAAAGGGAATAAATACCAATAATGTTTTTAGCGGTAAAGCATATGGCGGAAGTTTTACGGTATCGCCCGGAGTTTATATTCTTCATAATGAAAATTCAAAAACAAAGGTAACAGCACAAACCAAATACAAAAACATTGAACTTGGTGAATATGTAGCCCCAACCCCTAACTTAAACCGGGTAATTGTACGGAATTATACTTCTGAGGTTTTTACTTCGGGGCAACCTGCCGAAATAATATTCGAAATAATTGCACCCCGGCAACCTGTTAATGTTGACGTTTTGTTTACCGGTACACAGGGCTTAAAACAATTACGCGCCAATAAAAAAGCAGGAAACACTTACAGCGTTACTTTGCCCGGATCAAATACCTTAACCGGTACGGCCGAATATTATATTCTCGTTCAATTTGATGAGACGTTTCAAACATTCCCATCGGGATTGGAAGGTAAACCATCTGACTGGGTTTTTTTTGACCGGGTTACTTACTCACTGAGAATTACTGATGAAACACAACCATTAATTTTATGGAATGCATCATTAAACTGGGATAAAACTATAAAACCCTGGAACAGGAACATTAATATTTCACCATCCTATAAAAAAGGTAATGATGTTGTTCTTTACCATTTAACTGAAATGCCAATAATAAGGGTTGGGCGTGATTCACTGCCAATTCATACTTTCAAATATTATTATGCTGATGATATAAAAGGAAGGTCAACGGAATTAAAAAATAAATCGAGCCTTGTTATTAATGCAAAATCACTTAATAAAAGTGTTATTGACCTGGAAGTTGGCTTAACGGATTTAGATGGAAGGGTTTACGCCAAAAATATTAAACTTAACGATTCAATTTAATATTACCAAATTCCTTTATCAGAACTTAACGCTGGTAAATTTGTAGTTTTACCCCGCCCCTATCCCGAATTTACTCCATATTTTTCTGATTTTTCAAGCCATAAACCACTGGATATATCAAAAACAGAAACGGTTCAGGTATCACTTATCGTCGCTGAACCTGGTAAAGATATAAAGTTTTTTATACGCGAAATCTGGCTTGAGTAATTTTAACCCTGAAAACAGATTCATCTGAAAGTTTTTGCAATTTAGCCAATATTCTTCTGTATGCCTTTATCCATAAAGGGTTAATTGTTGATTTCGGGAATAAAAGTCTTTACGGTTGAACAATTCTGGTTGTTTGGTTTGTTTTATTCTCTTTGCACCTTGAATTAGCCCCTCATTTTAGAATAATCTTTAAAGCCAAATTTGTCTTTAGCCATTTTTTCTAATGCCCGTCATTAGAAATTAATAGTCTAAGGTTATTGATTACATGTCTTTTATTTTGACAAATCGCTAAAGAAAAACTAAAAATTTGTAATCAGAAATGCTTAC
>JBBIVA010000013.1:0-40759 GCA_037439945.1 Marinilabiliaceae bacterium | reverse complement strand
AGGGTTAATCCCGGCTAAGTCATTAGTTCATTGCCTTTCTAATGACAAATCCGGGATTAAGATTTACTGTTCTCATCATCCTTTTCAGGTTCTTCGAGTTCCTCATAACCTGTAATCATTGCCTTAAAATTTGAAACAGGTGTTTTTCCGGTTGTGGTCATATATATATGAATAATGGCGAACATTATGATAAGATATGCCCCCAGTGTATGCAAAAAAGCTATTACATCCAACGGTATTTCTCCAATAATTACCATTTCATTGGCATCAATAGTCCGGTAAAACATGTATAGTAACCCGGTTATAATTATAAGAGGGGCCATAACCAGTTTAAACCCCAGATATGTAACAGCCTGCAACGGATTAAGCTTATTGCGTGCAGTTTTATGAGAGGGGTGCCGTTCGCCTTTAAACATCCCAAAAGTATAATACCTAATTTGTGCCGACAATTTTGAAAATGATGGGATATACTGTTTCCATTCACCTGTGGTAAAATGCCAGAAAATTGAAAATGCTATTAATATTAACAGCATCCATGATGCAATACGATGGTAGTGCACAGCCTTCTCAAATCCAAAAAGCCCTATTGAGCAATGAACTTCAAAACCGGTCAGGGCCAAAAAAATTATAAGAACAGCCTGTGACCAATGCCAAAAACGCTCAAATCCTTTATATATATAAACTCTCTGCATAATATATTATGTTATAGGTTTTTGTTTATTTCTAAGGTTTCAATTTCTTTTTTTCTTATGGCCATAATAAATCTTGCAATTGCATGAATCGCCACTCCGGCCAATGCTCCAATCAGCATAATTTTTCCCATTATATTTAATCCTGAATGATTATCTCTTCCAGGTAAGTAAAACCCGGTAAGTGAAGCAAGCCTTCCATTTTCCCTAACATGACATTCAGTGCAGGCCAGGGCTTTTTCTTTTGGCGCCACCATATGATTTACAGGCCAATACATTACTGTTTCTATAAAATCATATTCTCCGCTGTATGGCAAACCAACCCTTTTCATTCCGGCAGTTGCAGCCTCGTTCCAGTTAAAATCTTTCCAGTAGGCGCTATCACCCTTTGCAGATGACCATAATTTTGGCTGAATAAGCATCCTGGTATTTGGGTCATAAATCTGGTCGCCGCGATGAACTTTTACCGGATATATTTTTGATTTGCCATCTGTGGCCGAACCCAGGAGTTCATTAATTTTTAATGGCAATTCACCAATCGTATCGCCCAATAAATAATGTCTGGCATGGCCGTTAAACCAAAAATATTCGGGTTGAACATTTGAAGCCCATTTAAACGACCCTTTAATTGAAAGGTAAGTTTCATTTCCCAAAGAGTCAATTTCCTGATAGGGCTTACCATCAATTAATTTTCCGGCTTCGGACCATTTCCATGACATTTTTGTGGCATTAACTTTTGCATAAGTTGGAATATGACATGTTTGACAGGAAATACTGGCAGTATGAACATTTAACATTTGATCGAGATGAGGCGTGTTAGTGTGACAATCTTCACAACTTAGTTTGTTTTCATTTGATGAGGATACAGAATAAAGCTTTCCCTTAATCTGATGATTATTTGCTGTATGGCAATCAACGCAGGTCATGTTTATTCCGTTGGCGGCCATGTGAACATCAACATCACGGTCGCAGGCCAACAATGACTCTTCCAAATCGCCATGTTTAACATTATTACCACCCCCACTGTAGAAATGGCATGCTCCACAGTTGAAACTGCCTGGCCTGCCAACGCTTTGGGCAACAGTTTGTAAATTAACCGACCTGTCGGGATATCCGGCCATGGATGTTCCTTTGATATAAGCCTCACTTTTATCGTGACATACCATACAATCAACATTGCGGGCATTGTTAAAATCGAAAAGGTTGTTGGTCATCCCAAAGCCAATGTGACACTTCGAGCAAGCCTCCTCGTTGGCATTTGAACCAATACAGAAATTGTTTATTACATTATGCTTTCCAACACGTTCAATACCCCGGCCTTCAACGTACGAAACCCTCTCCCAGTTCCAATGGTTTGATGCCATAACCTCAATATGCCGATGGTTATGGCACGATATACAAGTCTCAGTTACCTCTTGGGGTGTTTTAAAATCCCTCCTAAGTTCTGCAAATAAGCTATGGTCAACCTTTGTTTCATGTTTAACCGCATATTTTTGCTTTAAAACCAATTCCCCCAAATTTGGTAAACCGGGCCTATGAAATAGGTGAACCGCCATAATAAGAATTATGGTAATAAATACAATAGGGGCAATGACCTGTTTCATAAGCTTAATTTTATTTTAGAAATCTTTTTTTGTTTTTGCCAGATTATTAATTCTTTAACAACAATTCAAATTGAAAGGCCTGTAAAAAAAAATAAATCAAAAAAGCTGGCATTATTAGTTATATTTATTCGAAGAAAAAAAAAGCACGTTGTATTTTCAATAACTATTATGACTTAAATTTAAGACCTAATCTCACAAAATTCCAATTCTTTTTTCAGATAAAAATAGATAGCTATTTACATATTTAAAATAGCGAATATCATCTTGATTACAATTTAAAGGCAGATTAATTACAAATAACGAAATTGCATTGGTTATGCCGCAACAAATTACAATTCAACAAACTTAAAATCAGGGAAAAAAATTCTGTTTATTTATCATACAACAATAATATTATTCCGGCAATTCGCATTTATTTGTGGAATGATCAAAAATGAAGTTATACTTTAAAAATGAAAACTGAAATAAAAGTCCTTAGACTAATTAATCCACACCGATATCAGAATACTGAAGTAACCCACTGGGATTAATTATAAAGACAGCTTATGTGCTTATTAATATAACTTTTAAATAACCAATTGGGTTAAAAAATTACCAAACAGGGCTGGCATATGCAACAACTTCTTTCGATGTTATTGGCCCGTTGGATAGGATTATCAGGCGTTCAATAACGTTTCTGAATTCCCTGATATTACCGGTCCAGGATATTTTTTGAAGAGTTTCGATTGCCGATTCTTCAAATACCTTCATGGGAACTCCAAGTTCAGTACAAATAATATTATTGAAGTGTTTAGTTAGCAATGGTATATCTTCTTTGCGGTCGTTAAGCGAAGGAACATGAATTAGAATAACACTCAATCTGTGGTAAAGGTCTTCCCTGAAATTTCCTTTTTTTATCTCTTCCTGAAGGTTTTTATTTGTAGCAGCCAATACCCTGACATTAACTTTAATGTCCTTGTCGCTTCCCACCCGTGAAATAACGCTTTCCTGAAGTGCCCTTAAAACTTTTGCCTGGGCAGCCAGGCTCATATCACCTATTTCGTCAAGAAAAATGGTACCACCGTCTGCCTGCTCAAACTTTCCTTTACGTTGTTTAATTGCCGATGTAAAAGCTCCTTTCTCATGTCCGAAAAGCTCACTTTCAATTAGTTCAGAGGGAATGGCTGCACAATTGACCTCAACAAAAGAATTTTCAGACCTATTGCTTTTTTCATGTAACCACCTTGCAACAAGCTCCTTACCTGTGCCGTTTCCACCTGTAATTAAAACCCTGGCATCGGTTGGGGCCACCTTTTCAATCATTTCCCTCACACCGTTAATGGCACCTGATTCACCAATCATTTCAAAAGTTTTGCTAACCTTGCGGCGCAAAACCCTGGTTTCGGTAACCAGTTCCTTACGTTCTACTGCATTGCGTATTGTAACCAGCAATCTGTTAAGATCCAATGGCTTTTCAATAAAATCGTATGCCCCTTTTTTTATAGCATCAACCGCCGTGTCAACATTACCGTGTCCGGAAATCATAATAACAGGCACTTCTGGATTTCTCTCCATTAGTTTTTGCAATACCTCAATGCCGTCCATTTCGGGCATTTTAATATCACACAAAACTATATCAAATTTATCATTATCAAACAGTTCAAGTCCTTCGGGCCCGGTTTCAGATAAAAGCACTTCATTACCTTCGTATTCAAGGATTTCTTTAAGGGTGTTCCTAATGCTTTTTTGATCGTCAATAACCAGAATTTTCGACATGGCACCTATTTTAAATGATATGGATTACTAAAAATGTTCAGGTTGAAGAAAATATTTATAATTCATTATTAATAATTTGAAGTATGGCCCCTTCTTTTAATGCAAAGGCACATTGGCAAAGTTCCTTAATTTTGAGTTCATTTAATACCCATTGTACCATAATACTTGCAATAACAATACTGTCAACCCGGTCCCTGTCCATCCCCGGTATTAACCTCCTTCCATCGCAATTAAGAGTAAGCAGTAGCTGGTGAATTTCTAAAAGGGCATCCAGTTCTATGTTAAATGAAGAGATTTTCGTAAGGTCAAGTAATGGATATTTCCTCGTGGCAATCATTTCAGCCAATGTATCAAAAGAGCCTGATGAACCGATAAGTTTTTTTACCGGAAACTTTTTAACAGCTGCAAACAGGCTTTCCAGGGTTGATGCGAGGTGTTTTTCAATAATAATTATTTCTGTTTCACGTATTGGGTCAGAAGAAGGGAATTGCTCAAGTAGCCGGGCTACTCCAAGGTTATAGCTTTCTTTCCACAAAACACCGTTTTTGTTAGAAATAATAAACTCCACGCTACCCCCACCAATATCCATAATTAAAACAGGTTCATCACCCAATGGAATCACCTGTTTTACACCATCGAAAATCGTTTGGGCTTCTTCGTTGCCCGGAATAACCCTGATTGTTAAACCCAAATCCTGTTTAACCCTGCGCACAAAATCCGCACCATTGGTAGCGCTTCTTATAGCAGATGTGGCGAAGCAAAAAATACTCTCCACCTGATACTCTGATATTGTAATCAGGTGGTTAGTAAGAGCTTCCAAACCCCTTTCCATTGCTTCAGGAGTAATGGTTGCCTTATGTATCCCCCCTTTCCCCAATTTTGTTGGATATTTGGATTCGACCAATATCCTGTAAGAGTTTTTTTCAACCTCCGTAACAAGTAAATTAAAGGTGTTGGTTCCAAGGTCAATAATCGCTACCCGTGTTTTTTCCATTTTAGATCAATAAATATGGCCAAAGGTAATAAAAGAGCTTAAAAACGAAAACAACAGGAATAAATTGACCTGTTGTTTTCTAAAAAAATAAACCAAACTGATTATGGGTAAAAGCTTAAGTTTGTTGTTACTATTTACCTGAATACCTGAACCACTTCCACAATTCCTTATAGTTAACCTTTTTACCATACATTAATATACCGGTTTTATATATCCGGGCTGCAAACCAGGTGGTAAAAATAAAACCTACTATAAGTAAGAACATTGAAAGTGCCACCTGCCAGGCCGGTACGTCAAATGGCAACCTGGCCATCATAACAATTGGCGATGTTAAAGGGATTATTGAAAACCAGAAAGCAAAATCACTCATTGGATTACGAAAAACAGCCATTGCAACATATAATGCAAGAATTATTGGAATGGTTATGGGCAACATAAATTGCTGAGAGTCTGTTTCATTATCAATAGCGGCCCCAACTGCGGCAAATAATGCTGCATATATTAAATAACCTCCTATAAAATAAAACACAAAGAATAAAAGCATTTTAACCGGTTCGGTGCTATTAACCATTTCCATAATTTTCCCAAAATCAAAATTGCTCTGTGCCTGAATTTGGGCAGCCTCTGTTCCTGCCATATCTAAATTTTCAATATTGCTAACCGACCCAATTTCGTGAAAGAAGGCAGTTTTAACTCCGGTAACTATAAGAAATGTCAACCCAATCCACAAAAAAAACTGAGTGAGCGCAACCAATGCAATCCCAACTATTTTCCCAAGCATAAGCTGAAATGGTTTAACTGAAGAAATAATAACTTCAACAATACGGCTGGTTTTTTCTTCCATTACGCCTCTCATCACCTGGGCTCCGTAAATAAAAACAAACATATACGATAAAAACGCGAACACAAAGCTCACAATCATGGCTATTTCGGTCGAACTTTGTTTTTCTGTACCATCCTGTCCCAATTTTATGGTTGAAATATTTATGTTAACCCTACTCATTTCTTCCATTATATTATCGAGACCTTCAATTTCAAATGATTTAAGCTTTTCCTGACTTAAATATTGTTTCAGGCTCCTGCTTACATGCTCCTTAACGTCAATTGTAATCTGTGCCTCTGAATATAATTTTATAGCATCAGGGTGCTTCAATAAATCATCTTCAATAATTAAAAATGCATAATACCCCGATTCACTGAAATTATTTCTAAGGTTGGCTTCGTCACCCTGTGTAAGGGATTTAAATTTAAGCAATTCGGTATCCTGTATTTTATCAATATACGACCCTGTATAATCAATTATAGCCAACAGTTTTTCATCTTTATCTTCTAACATTGCCAGAATGGTAGGCACCACAAGCATTGCGGCAAATAAAATGGGGCCTAAAAGAGTCATTATTATAAAACTCTTCTTTTTTACCCTGCTTAAATACTCTCTTTGTAATATTAATGATATTTTACTCATGACTGTATTTTTTCATCCGTAAATATTTTTTTTATTAAGGCCAAATAGCTTCTCCCGTTATTACGGGAAAACTCCATGTTTGCTATATTGCTCCATCAATTTTCAAATCATAGGTTTTGGTCCTATTTATTACAAACATGTTGGTTTCATTAGCAATAATATATTATAAGTTTTAATGAAATTCAAACTGGAGTTTCACAACTATAAATCAGAGATAATATTCTGTATAAAAACCCCTTCTGAAATATAGACCTGTCACATTACCGGTTCCTTACTTTTCTTTACAACCTGGATAAAAACCTCGCTCATACCTGGAAGTATTTCCTGACACCCATGTATTTCGCAATGGTTTATAACAAGCCCCAGCAATTGATTAATGCTTGAGTTTTCATCAATCTTGATTAAAGCCGATTCAATTCCGTTTAATTTATTTATTTCAATAACCTTGTGCTTATTACTAATTACAGAGCTTAACTGTGATGGGTCACCGACAAAATCAAGCCGTACCAGATTTTGGCGGAACCGGTGCCTTATTTCATTAACATTTCCTTCAAGCACAGATTTTCCCATATTTATTAGTGTAATGTTATCGCACAATTCTTCAACTGAACCCATATTATGTGTTGAAAAAATAATTGTGGACCCTTCTTTTTTTAGGTTTAGTATCTCTTCTTTCAGAAGGTTTGCATTTATTGGGTCAAACCCGCTGAAAGGTTCATCAAAAATCAGTAATGCTGGTTTATGTAATACCGTAACTATAAACTGAACCTTTTGCTGCATACCTTTTGATAATTCTTCCACCTTCTTATCCCACCAGGCTTGAATTTCAAATTTCTCAAACCAATATTTCAGTTTTTTTAAGGCATCATTACGCGAAATTCCTTTTAGCCGGGCAAGGTAAATAGCCTGTTCGCCAACTTTCATTTTTTTATAAAGCCCCCTTTCTTCAGGAAGATAACCAATACGGTCAACATCACTACTAACCAGCCTCCTCCCATCAAAAAGGATTTCCCCTTCATCGGGCCCGGTAATCTGATTTATAATCCGGATTAAAGTTGTTTTACCTGCCCCATTGGGACCCAACAGACCATAAATAGAATTGGTAGGCACATTTAAATGGGCCTGATCCAACGCTAAATGGTTTGCATACTTTTTTACAACATTTCTAGCTTCTAAAAAAGACATAACTTTTTAGGTTTTTGGATAAAAATAAAAGATAGGTGAAAAAGATGGGACACACAAATTTACAAAAAACCCAAACATATCATATTTCATCCTTAAATTATTTGTTTTATTGAAAGGGGTATCTTTCCGTTTTACTTATAAATCGGCACCGGGCCTATCAAAAAAGTTGTAACCCTGAATTTTTACAATATGATTTAGCCCGCATAAACTTTAATAACCAAATAAAAATTATGACATGGCAATAAGGGCTTCCACATTTATTAATTCGGGTAAAAATTATATTGTTATTGCTTAATATATTTTTACATTTGGATAAGTAATATTCAAAAGATAGTTTATGTTTTTAGCATTTGTTAAAGGGCTTTCGTTCCCACTCGAAAACCCAGTACTTATATTCTCACTTATTTTATTTATTATTCTGTTTGCCCCTATTATTCTGAATTATTTCAAGGTTCCCCATTTAATAGGATTAATTATTGCGGGTGCTGTAATAGGACCCAACGGTTTTAACTTATTGGCAAGGGATGAAAGTATTGTTTTGTTTGGCACTGTAGGATTACTATATATTATGTTTTTAGCAGGGCTGGAGATTGATATGGCCGATTTCAAGAAAAACAGCAAAAAAAGTATTCTTTTCGGTTTTTATACCTTCACAATACCAATGACTTTAGGAATTATTGGTGGTATTTATATTCTGGATTTTTCAGTACTTACATCAGTGCTGCTGGCAAGTATGTTTGCATCACATACCCTGGTTGCTTACCCTGTTATAAGTCAGTTTGGGGTTACCCGCAACAGGGCAGTTGGTGTTGCAATTGGTGGAACAATGATTACCGACACCCTGGCCCTTTTGGTTTTGGCCGTAGTGGTTGGAATTACAAAAGGTGAAATAACACAGGCATTCTGGATTGAATTATCTGTATCGGTTATTCTTTTCATTTTAGCAGTCATTTTTCTGGTACCAATTATTGGAAGATGGTTTTTTAAGCGTTTTAGCGATAAGGTTTCACAATACATTTTTGTGTTGGGTATAGTATTTATTTCAGCATTTTTAGCCGAAATTGCAGGGGTTGAAGCAATTATAGGGGCCTTTCTGGCGGGGCTGGCATTAAACCGGCTGGTACCACATACATCACCGTTAATGAACCGCATTGAATTTGTGGGTAACGCTTTGTTTATTCCCTTTTTTCTGATTAGCGTGGGCATGCTTATTAATTTCAGTATTCTATTCACTAACCTGGAAACCATTTTTGTTGCTGTTGTAATGACTATCATTGCCACTCTTTCCAAATACCTTGCCGCCTTTTTAACCCAAAAAAATCTTCGTTTCACAGCCGATGAAAGAAGAATAATTTTTGGGTTAAGCAATGCACAGGCAGCAGCTACACTTGCAGCTGTTTTGGTGGGTTATAATATTATATTGGGACACACACCAGAGGGTGATCCGGTTAGACTATTAAATGACGATATTCTTAACGGAACAATATTAATGATTTTGGTTACCTGTACTACGGCGTCGTTTGTTGCTCAAAAGGGGGCCCAAAACATTGCCCGAGAAACGTCCCCATCTGAACCTGAAACCCTATCAAACATTAACCAGGAAAAAATACTTATCCCTATTAGCCACCCCGACACAATTGAAGAATTGGTTAATCTCGCGGTAACAGTGAAATCACGTAAACAGCAGGGTGATATTTTTGGACTTAATGTAATTTCGGAGGAAAGTTTTAATACAGTTGGGGAACGAAATGCCCGAAGATTATTAAAAAAAGCAACTAATGCAGCAGCTGCAACCGATAATAAACTTAATGAGTTGTTACGTTACGACCTGAATATTGTTAACGGAATTACCAGTGTTGTAAACGAGCAAAAAATTTCGGACATAATAATGGGCCTTCACAAAAAAGGCAGTATTGCTGATTTTTTATTTGGAAGCGTTACAGAAGGCTTATTATCTAAATGTCAGGCAACAATTTTTATTTACAGGTTTGTTCAACCCTTATCAACGATTAAAAGACACATTGTAATAGTTCCACCTGATGCCGAAAAGGAGACAGGATTCCCATACTGGATTATGAGGTTATGGAGGCTGGCAGGTAATACGGGTGAAAAGCTTGTTTTCTACGGTAATGATTCATCGCTTAAGGTTATTAAGGGCATTCACAGAAATCACCCGTTACCGGCCGAATTCAGACTTTACACAGATTACGATGATTTTCTTGCATTTACGCAAAAGGTCAGTGTAAACGATGGCCTAATTGTGATTATGAGCAGAAAAAATTCCGTTTCATATCAAAATGTAATGGCTAAAGTCCCAAAATATCTTACCAGGTATTTCACGAACCAAAATTTTATATTGGTTTACCCCCGTCAACATGGTTTTCAGGAAGTGTGCATGAATGATTTTGGAAACCCAAATGAACTTGATTTTATTAGTGAAAATATCCAAAGATTAGATACTTTAATCGAAAGTATTTCAAGGCTCATTAAAAAATAAAATAAACAAAGGAGTTAAGGTTTACACCTTTTATTCATAATAATTTTAAACTTATAATCAGTTATTATTAGGGCAGGCTTGTTTCAGTAAATTCGATAGCGGCTTTTACCCCGGGTTTTCCATCATTATGCTCAATTACAACATTTACGATATTCTTATTGCGCCCTTTAATTAAAATTGTTGCAGATTCTCCTTCGGTGAACTCATTTGAAAACAGCATTGATAATGATACTGTTTTCCTGTTTTTAAAACCGGTTTTATGGATAGCGTCAAAAACCCACTCAATATACCTTGTATTATTAACGTGCCGGTTTATATCAAGGTCAGAAAATTGTACAATCCTATTCTCACGGTAGTTATAATCTTCACAATTTTCAATTGTAAGCAATTCGCTTGAAATGGCCTTTTTCTCACTTAAAAATTTTATTCCTTGTAAAATACTTTCAGGTCGTACAGGTCTTTTGGAATTGGCATCGACCATTAACCATGAAGTAGTGGCCCTTGCAACAATTTTTTGATTGCTATAAACCATGAAATCGCGCATTGAAAAAAGTCTAATATTCTCTCTGGGCCAGGTTTCAACTGTAAATTCAACATCAAACTCAGGGAGCTGGCCTGTTTGCAAATTAATACCGGTAAGTACCCAATAAATATTCCGCTCTTTCAATAAATGATAACCAACATTTAGCTGTGCGGCATGTATGTGCGCAACCTGTTGAAAATATCTCATTAAGGAAGGTACTGATAATTGGCCTGAAGGAGCTAAATCATATGAGGCCGTCTTAAAACTTAAGGTCAGGGTATTTGAAACCATATTTATTATTTGAATTGAATATCTAAATTAATTTTAAAAATGGAAAAAATGCAGGAAGAATTAATGATACTGAAAGTTTGGAAAATATAACTTCGTCATTTCTAAATAACCCATCCTGTTCAAATTTCTACAATCATTATATTTAACCCTGCTTTAAAAAGGCTTAATTTGTAAGCATTTCTGACTACAAATATTTAGTTTTTCTTTAGCGGTTTGTCAAATTAAAAGTCATTTAATCAACAATTTAAAACTGTAAGTTTATAATGATGGTCATTAGAAAAATCGGGTAAAGACAAAATTGGGTTTAATTTAAAACCTAATGTAATTACCTGGTCAGAAATAATTATAAATCTAATCACTACTGTCCGATAAATTTTTCGATAAGATGCTATAATGCCAACTAATTGCGGTGTCCCTACAGGACACTGAAAATTGGGGTCGAATCATCTTTACCGATATTCTGTACCTGACGGCACAGTACCGTTAGGGACTAAAGATCGGTAAAACAATTAATTGAGAATTGAACTTTTGTGCCCGTTAGGAACAAAACAACTTTTTATCGGATAATAGTGATATCTAATATCACTAAATGAGAAACAGGTTTAATCATTATATTAATGCTACCCCTAAAATGATTAATTTAAAATGGAATATTTACTCCAGGGCAACATCAACTATAAAAACACTTCGCACCACTTATTAAATTGTAGTAATTGATTATTACCGTGTTTGCTCAATTTAATTCTTATTTTTTTTAATGAAATTTCATTTCTTAGATTATTGCCCTTGGAATAAAACTTATCGGCAAAACAAACTAATTGTTCTTCAATTGTTATGGGTATCATATTTCGGTGTGGAAGCGGCAGGTTCTGTTGCTTTATCTCTTCCAGTGATAATCCGGTTCCGGTATGCCTTTCGGCAATAAGAGAAATTTCACCTAACCCCTCCTTTTCAAGAAGCTCCCGACCAAGATAACCGTGGCATATATAAGGAAATGTACCATAGCATCCAAATTCAGGTGCATTGGTATAGAATATACCTATGTCGTGAAGTAAAGCCCCTTGTTCCAGAATTTCAGGATTTATTTTTAATTGTGGGTTATTTCCTGCAATCCGTATGGCTTTGTCGCGCACAAGCAAACTATGCAATAAAAGTATATCCTTTGCTTTTTTATTGTTTATGTAGTGTTTACTTATGATTTCAAATTCTCTCTTCATCAATTCATTAATCCCAATGTTCAACATATATTGAAACATTTTCATCTTTTTCATTTCTGGCAATTCTTACCATCCTAAATCTTTCGTGAACATAATTGTAGTAATTACTTACATAATAAAAATATATTGCCACAATAAAAATCACCTACTCCTGCAATTTTTGAATTCTTCTTTTTATTTATCAATTGAAAATTAAGTAATGTATTTATGTTTTCTTATTGATGCTTTAATAAGAAAATTATAATATTCAGCTATTTACCCTTTCTATGGCTTCATTTTAAAAAGTAAACGCAGTTAATTAACAATTAAATAGTTAATTTGATTTGGTCAGCCTAAATAGATATCTATTTACCTCTGATTAAGTGAATCGAACCTTTACGTGTATGCTTTTCGCCGGGTTCATAACCTTCCGCCTCTATGTAGTAAAAATAAACCCCGGGTGGTGCAAGTGCCCCTGAAAAGCTTCCATCCCAACCTTCGGCGGGGTTGGATGATTCATAAACTTTTCGGCCCCATCTGTTTAAGATTACTATATGAAATTTTTTTAAAGAACGGTAAACAACTCTGAATTCATCGTTGGCACCATCATCGTTTGGAGTAAATACATTGGGGACTTCCAACAATGAACCCACCACATTTATTACCAGAGGGTCCACACTAATGCTTTCACACCCCGATAAACGGTTAATCACCTTTAAATAAACAGTGTCTTTCCCAATGGCTGTAAAAACATAAAACGGATTGCGGTTAAATGCAACCCCCGACCGGCCAAACCGCCACTCCCAAGCTGAAATATTTCCCTTGCTTTCATCCTGAAACCTTACTTCAATTGGGGCAGAACCTTCAACAATAGAATGTGCTTCCTGTGGTACTTCCTTTTTTATTATCTCCGATTTGTATTTTGACAAAACTGCTATTGCAGTAAAATCATAAGATGCTGTTACCTGGTTACCAAATTTATCACTAACCGTTACATTAAACCTTGTATTCTCAACAGGTGCATTTAATGCTATAAGGCTTTTAGCCTGAAGCGAAGGCCCTACAGATGCCTTCCATGAATAATTTCTGTTGTAATTTACATATCCGGGATTACCGTTGGCAGGATTATAATATACCAAGGGTACTGTGTCGGCATTAGCTTTTAAATCAAGATAAAAACAAGTGGAAGCAACCACTGTTATTCCTGCATTACCTAATTCAGGCTCAAAAACCCAGCAACGATAAATTAAATCAACACCCGGTCCGGTTATCCTAACCTGGTATCCTCCAATCTCATTTATAACCAATTGGGAATTACTGCCTACTTGAACGAGAGCTGGTTGGCTCCATGTATTATCAGATGCCCTGTGCCTTGTCCATTCAAAAGTATAAGTATTTGATGGATTTGGCCCTTGCACCGAAATTGTCTGCATTTCAACTGATGTAAAATAATATACAGGGTCAGGGTTGGTATAGGCTGTAAACTCTGAATATATTGATGATGGGGCTGTTATCTGACCTAAAACCTTATTAAATCCAAACGTGGTGAATAATAATAAAAACAACAGAAAATAATCTGGCAATCTCATTTTCCCGGAGTTAAATTTTTTGGTTATTTTAGTAATAAATTTATAGCCCCTGCAGGTTAAACACATAATTATAATTAAGTTGGTAAAATTACATTTTTTTATATGAAACACTTTACTTAGTTATAAATCATTTTATCAAATATAAATAAACATCGGCACCTTTAAATCCGTACTTTTAAATATCCGCAAAATAATTGCAAAATTGTAAACTGCATCAAACCAGCTATCAAAATAATGGCTGGCACTTATCAATAACGTTCTATCCTGTTATTAATTGTTTATCTCTGTGATTAGAAACAGCTATTTGCTATTTTTGTAGCAAATTTCAGGTTCTATAATAATTCTTCTCAATTTATTTTACCTGCAACTTATTAAACATTTTAGGAGTGCAAAACTATTTAGAACAACTTAATCCCGCTCAACTGGAAGCGGTAACCCATACCCGGGGGGCATCACTGGTTATTGCAGGTGCCGGTTCCGGAAAAACAAGGGTTCTGACCTACCGTATTGCGCATTTATTGAAACAAAATGTTAAACCATGGAATATTCTGGCGCTTACATTTACAAATAAGGCAGCCAAAGAAATGAAAGAACGCATTGGATTGGTGGTGGGAAAACAAGTTGCAAACCAGCTTTGGATGGGGACTTTTCATTCTATTTTCGCACGTATCTTAAGGATCGAAGCCGAAAACCTTAAGTTTCCGCGAAACTTCACTATTTACGACACTGCTGATTCAAAAAATCTGATAAAATCAGTTTTAAAAGAGATGAAGCTGAATGAAAAAGAATATAAACCGGGTGATGTATTATCAAGGATTTCATCAGCCAAAAATGATCTGGTTCTTCCAAAGGCATACGCAAGGGATACGTCAAGGGTAATGGCTGATAAAATATCCCGAAAGCCGCTTATTCACGAAATATATCAAAAATATATGAGAGCCTGTTTAAAATCAGGTGTTATGGATTTTGACGATTTGTTGCTAAATACTAATCTTTTATTTCGTGATTATCCTGATGTTTTGGCCAAATATCAGACCCAGTTCAACTTTATATTGGTTGATGAGTACCAGGATACCAATTTTTCACAGTACCTAATTATACGCAAACTGGCTGAACACCACCAAAATGTTTGTGTTGTGGGAGATGATGCTCAAAGTATTTACAGTTTCAGAGGTGCCAAAATTGAGAATATACTTAACTTCCGAAACGATTATAAAGGATATAGGCTTTTTAAACTTGAAGAAAATTACCGCTCAACAAAAACAATTGTTAACGCCGCTAATAGTATAATTTCCAAAAACAAGGAACAAATACCAAAAAATTTATATACTAAAGGTAATGAAGGGAGCAAAATTAAAGTCCTTCAGGCCTTGTCTGATATGGAAGAAGGGCTCCTTGTTGTAAACGAATTGATTTCAAAAATCAACGGAAATAATTATAATTATGAAGATTTTGCAATTTTATACCGTACCAATGCCCAATCAAGAATTTTTGAAGATGCTTTAAGAAAGAAAAATATTCCTTATAAAATATTTGGAGGACTCTCATTTTATCAAAGGAAAGAAATAAAAGACCTTTTAGCGTATTTCAGGTTAATAATTAATCCAAAAGATGGCGAAGCATTAAAGCGAATTATAAATATTCCGGCCAGGGGAATTGGTAAAACCACCATTGAAAAACTTGAGGCTACGTCAAACCATAACAATATTTCAATTTGGGAAGTTCTTCTTCATCCCGAATTAGCACGGTTAGGATTTAACAATGGTACAATTAAGAAACTTAACGGTTTTGTTTTGCTAATAAATGGATTTGCAGAAAAATCAGAAAATACCGATGCTTATGGTCTGGCCACTGAAGTAATCTCTCAAAGTGGTATTTTAAACGAGTTATACCAGGATAATTCCCCTGAAAATCAATCGCGCATTGAAAACATCGATGAATTGGTAAATGCCATAAAAGAATTTACGGTTACGCGTAAAGAAATGGGTGAAAATAACTCAATGACCCTCTTTCTGGAAGAGGTATCGCTACTTACCGATCAGGACTCAGAAAAGGAGGATGAAAAAAACAAGGTTACACTTATGACAATTCACTCGGCAAAAGGGCTTGAGTTTAAAAATGTTTTTGTTGTTGGTTTGGAAGAAAACCTGTTTCCATCATCCAGAACATCCGACTCAGCTGCAGGACTGGAAGAGGAAAGAAGGTTGTTTTATGTTGCTTTAACCAGGGCCGAAGAACATGCAGTTCTTTCCTACGCCAGGAGCAGGTTTAAATATGGAGAAACAAGTTTTGCACAACCAAGCCGTTTCTTGTCTGAAATTGACCCAAAATATTTAGACTCTAATATTGACACTCAAAATGTTAGGCCATTATTCGAAAACCGGTTTAACACCGGTTCCGGTACTGCTTTTAATAAACGAACATTTTCTAACCCCAAATCATTCGATTTTTCAAAAATCCCTTCCCATTCAGAAAATAAAAAACCCCTTTTTTCAGATTCTGCATTCAGCAACCATCCTGATGTTAAAATTGGTATGACTGTGCAACATGAACGATTCGGAATAGGAGAAATAATAGCAATTGAAGGATTGGATTCAAATACCAAGGCCACAATTAGATTCAAAAATGCCGGCGAAAAACAATTACTTTTAAAGTTTGCCAAACTAAAAATATTGAACTAATTTTGAACCTTTTAAAACCCTGTTTTAATAAAGTAATCTGATAACAGTTCAGATAACCTGCCCTGCCCCTCAAAAAAATAACACAGTTTATACTTAATTATCAATGGATTATAATTCACAAAGAAAAAAACTGGTACTTCCTGAATATGGAAGACATATTTATAAAATGGTTGATTACGCCCTTACAATTGAAGACCGTGATGAAAGAACACGCTGCGTAAATTCAATAATAACAGTAATGGGTAATTTGTTCCCGCATTTGCGTGATGTAAGTGACTTTAAACATAAACTTTGGGACCATATAGCTATTATGTCGGATTTTAAACTGGATATTGATTTCCCATATAACTTACCTGAAGCATCCAACTTTACAACCAAACCGCTAAAGGTTCCATACAGCGATGGTAAAATGAAATACCGCCATTATGGAAAACTTGTTGAACAGATGATACACCAGGCAGCAGTTATGGAGGATGGCGAGCTGAAAAACCATCTGGTTTCACTTATTTCTACACATATGAGGAAATCTCTTATGAGCTGGAATAAAGACAACGCTACCGATGAAAGAATAATCCAGGACATAAAAGATATTTCAAGGGGAAAACTAATTGCCGGTGAACAACAGGTTAAATTACCCGAAATAAGGGAATCGCAAAACCGTCCCCGGAAAAAACATTTTGGCAGAAAAAACAATTAATTTGGTAGAAAGTTAATAAACCCAAATTAATGAATAGTTTTGAGATTACAGGCCAAAGGCAAATGTCGGGTGAAATAATTCCCCAGGGGGCTAAAAACGAAGCCTTACAGGTTATTTGTGCTACCCTTCTCACAAATGACAATGTTATAATTGACAACATCCCCGATATTGTGGATGTTAACAACCTTATAGTATTACTAAAAGAATTGGGTGTTGATGTAATAAAAAAATCTTCAAACTGTTACTCATTTACCGCCTCGCAAATAAACCTCGAATATTTACAAAGTCCCGAATTCAAAAAAAGAGCTTCTTCATTAAGAGGTTCTATTATGATAATGGGCCCTTTGTTGGCAAGATTTGGAAAAGCCCACTTTCCCAAACCGGGTGGGGATAAAATTGGCCGGAGACGACTTGACACCCATTTCTTTGGATTCGAAAAATTAGGCGCACGTTTTGAGTTTAATCCAGATGAAATTTTTTATACCGTTCATGGTGGATCATTAAAAGGGGCCTATATGCTTCTTGATGAAGCATCAGTTACAGGCACTGCAAATATTATTATGGCCGCAGTTCTTACACCCGGAACAACAATAATATATAATGCAGCCTGTGAGCCATATATACAGCAGCTTTGCCGTATGCTTTCAGGCATGGGGGCCAAAATTAGTGGTATAGGGTCCAATCTCCTCACCATAACCGGGGTAACTTCACTTAAAGGCTGTAACCACACTTTACTGCCCGACATGATTGAAGTTGGAAGCTTTATAGGTATGGCAGCAATGACCAAAAGCCAAATAACAATTAAAAATGCCCAACCTGAACACCTTGGTATTATTCCATTGGCATTTAAACGAATGGGAATTGAAATGGAAATAAGAGGAAATGATATATTTATTCCTTCTCAAAATAGTTATACAATTGATACCTTTATTGATGGTTCAATTATGACCATTGCCGATGCTCCCTGGCCCGGTCTTACTCCCGACTTATTAAGCGTTTTTTTGGTGGTTGCAACTCAGGCAAAAGGTAGCGTTCTTATCCATCAAAAAATGTTTGAAAGCAGATTATTCTTTGTTGATAAACTTATTGATATGGGTGCCCGCATTATTTTGTGCGACCCACACCGTGCAACAGTTATTGGCTTAAACCAGGAAACAATGCTTCGTGGCAGTGTTATGGCATCACCTGATATAAGAGCAGGGGTGGCGCTGCTTATAGCCACACTTTCAGCCCAGGGAAAAAGTATTATACATAATATCGAACAAATTGACAGAGGTTATCAATTTATAGACGAAAGATTAAACAAAATCGGGGCTTCAATTAAGAGAATTTAACATTTCACTATAATTCCAAAAGGTTAATTATTGATATTTGGATATTTTTAACAAAATCGCAACGTTCTTATATTCTGAATGTTGCGATTTTTCTTTTATAATATAACAGATACATGTAAAATTCCCAAATTTTACAACATTGATTTTTCATGTTTTTGAACATACTTTTGCACCCAAATTAATAACCTTAATCAACAAATCACCTCCCTTCATCGAAAAAATTACCGGGGATAAGAAATAAAGGTGAACCTTTGCAATGGTTTTTATTCACTAAACATATAATTATGAGAATTAAAATAATGATTATGATATTTTTAGCGGGGTTGGTTTTTCTCTCATTCTTCAATGGCCACAGTGAACCAACCACCGGTCTCAAGGTTGGAAACAAAATTCCTATAATCCAATCAGACTTGTTAGATGGTTCAAAATTTAATCTATCATCGCTTAAAGGGAAAATGGTATTGATTGATTTCTGGGCATCCTATGATGCACCTTCAAGACTTGACAACTTTAGAAAAAAAATGATTTTGGACCAATACAGGAATAGTAATTTTTTTAATGCTCAGGGACTTGTAATACTTAGTGTATCCCTCGACCGTTTTAAATCACCTCTTAACCAGTCAATTTTGCGCGATGAGCTTGAAGTTTTTTTGCATATCTGCGATTTTAAGGGTCGCCAATCTGATTTGGCACAAACCTTTTCAGTTCAGAAACATTTTACTAATTACCTAATTGATGGTGAAGGCAGGGTAGTTGCCAGCAGTTCAGGTTTAGAGCAAATAGAATCAACCCTTGAACGTTTGGAAAAACTTAATCCGTCACAATTGGCAATGAACAGGTTTTCAAGGTAACAATCATTAAACATTTTTGATAAAAATACAAGGCAGTGTCAGAATAACCTGGCATTGCCTTTTGTCATAATAGCATATTATTGAGAAATTTCTGTCAAATTGTCCCCTATAAACCAAATGGCAAAAAAATTGCATACTTTTGTGCGCCCCAATTTGAGATTTTAGTTAATTGTTAAAATTTAGAGAATAAATAAGTATATGGCAAAAAAACAGTCTAAAAACAAGGAAGAAGTATCAAACAAAAAAACATCACAGAAAACGGTTTTAAACGATGTTACAACCCCTGAAAAAAAAACAGGAAAAGCTGGTACCAGTGAAAACATTAATGGTGATAATAAGACTGAATTAGAACAAAAAGCAGAACAGCTTGAAAAAGATCTAATTGAAGCAAGGGATAAGCATTTACGTCTGATTGCCGAATACGATAATTACAGAAAGCGTACGCTAAAGGAAAAAATGGAACTCTCCAAAACAGCCGGCGAAAAGGTTCTAACAGGCGTGCTTCCGGTAATTGATGATTTTGAACGCGCATTACAACATTTGGATAAAGCCAGCGACCTTCAAGCGGTTAAAGATGGCATAACGCTCATTTACAATAAGTTTATAAGCTTCCTTTCGCAACAGGGTGTGAAGGAAATTGAAACCGTTAGTCAGGATTTTAATGCTGATTTGCATAACGCCATTACAAAAATACCGGCCCCTAGTGATGATTTAAAGGGCAAAATTCTGGATTGTGTGCAAAAAGGATATATTCTGGAAGACAAAGTTATAAGATATCCGCAGGTTGTGGTAGGAGAATAAAACCCATACAAAAATGTCAAAAAGAGATTATTACGAAATACTTGAAGTAAGCAAGAATGCTTCAGCTGAAGAAATAAAAAAAGCCTACCGTAAAAAAGCCATACAGTATCATCCCGATAAAAATCCGGGGGATAAGGCATCGGAGGAAAAATTTAAGGAAGCGGCTGAGGCTTACGAAGTCCTTAGCAATTCTGAAAAAAGAAAACGTTACGACCAGTTTGGCCATGCAGGTGTTGGGGGTTCAACAGGTGGTGGTTTTAGTGGCGGAATGTCAATGGAAGATATATTCTCTCATTTTGGGGATATTTTTGGAGGAGGGTTTGGCGGCTTCGGCGGGTTTGGCTCTTCGCGCTCGTCGCAACGGGTTAACAAAGGCAGCAACCTGAGGGTTAAGGTTAAACTTAACCTACAGGAAATCGCCAATGGCGTTGAGAAAAAAATAAAAGTAAAAAAATATGTTGGTTGCCAGCACTGTAACGGTTCCGGAGCAGCAAACGGATCATCATTTAGCAATTGTAACACATGCAGGGGGACGGGACATGTTACCCGTATTCAAAATACAATACTGGGGCAAATGCAAACCAGTTCACCCTGCCCTGCCTGTCAGGGTGAAGGGCGCATTATTACTCAAAAATGTTCCCAGTGCAACGGTGAAGGCCTGTTAAGAAACGATGAAATTGTTTCTATAAAAATACCTGCAGGGGTTGAAGAAGGAATGCAGCTTTCAGTCTCAGGCAAAGGTAATGCTGCCCGAAGAGGTGGAATTAACGGCGATTTACTGGTTTTAATTGAAGAAGAAAAACATCCCGAATTAATTCGTGACGGACATGATTTAATATTTAACCTTACCCTAACAGTTCCGGATGCAATACTAGGCACCCCTGTTGAAATACCAACAGTTGAAGGTAAAGTGAAGGTTAAAATTGATCAGGGAACTCAACCGGGTAAAATTCTAAGACTTAAGGGAAAAGGATTACCTGAAGTGAATGGATATTACCGTGGCGATTTACTGGTAAGAATCAATGTTTTTGTCCCTACAGATATCTCAAGGGATGAAGTGCGGATTATCGAAAAATTGAGAGAATCAGATACTTTTAAAGTAAAAGAAGGTGCAGATCAGGGATTTTTTTCAAGAATGAGAGACATTTTTGAATAATCAACCTCATGAACATTCAACAACTTGAATACATAGAAGCTCTCGACACCCACAGGCATTTTGTTGCTGCCGCCGAGAGTTGCCATGTAACTCAGCCTACGCTTACCATGCAATTGCAAAAACTGGAAGAAGAAGTAGGGGTGTTGTTGTTCGACCGTTCAAAAAACCCATGCGCCCCCCCGCCGAGTGAGAAGCTTTTATTTCCAGAGCCCGGCAGATACTTCGCGACATACATAAACTAAAAGAGATTGCCAACGAAGGCAAAAAGAGCATTAATGGCGAATTTAAACCGGGCATTATACCAACTGTTGCACCACATCTGATTCCGCTTTTTCTGGATACATTTATTAAAGAGAATCCTGAAACCATCCTTCGTATTGAAGAAATGGAATCGGAATCTCTTATAAAAGCACTTCACAACGACCGCATTGAGATGGCCATTATGGCAACCCCAACCCACGAAAAAGACCTGAAAGAAACCACTTTATATTTCGAAGCCTTTTTATTATTTGCCCCTGAGCATCATCGTTTATTAAAAAACGGGCTCATTGAAACGGCCCAATTAGATGCTTCAAATTTGTTATTGTTATCAGAAGGCCATTGTTTCAGAAACCAGGCACTTAACCTTTGCTCAAAAAACAACGGTTCTGCCTTTCATGGTTTTCATTACGAAAGCGGCTCCATCGCAACACTCAAATCGTTGGTTAAAAAAGGTATGGGCTACACATTAATTCCCGAACTCTCCCTCAAAGAGGACGAAAAACTGTGTGTCAGAAGGTTAATTAAACCCGAACCAGTACGTGAAATCAGCATTGTTACACACAAAAGTTTTAACCGCCAATTGCTTATCAACAAACTAAAAGCCGCCATACAAGGTTCACTACCTGAGCAAATTGTTACACCAAAAGAATTTGTAAAAATTAAGTGGCGATAGGCGTCCTGAAAAGTTCCCTGTCTATTTGGAATTTACAGAATGACTCTCAACAGGCCCTAAATAACTTTGCTTTAAACCGCCGGCATCAATAACAAATTTCTGGAAAACAATTCCGGTATCAATCATCCATATCTTTAAAGTATGTTTACCCGGAGAATTAACCTTATGCTTCGAAACTCTGGTTTTAATGTGATCCCCAACCGATTTCATCCACCATTCGGCATATTTGTAATCAGGCTCAACTTCTCCTTCATTCATATTGATAATTTGAGGCGTTTCATTATCAATAGCAATAGCATATTTTAATCCTCCTTGTTTTTTAAAATCCTGTGTAGGCGATAGGTAAGTCTCAATATTTAATTCTCCCGAATTGAATGTTGTGAACTCGTATTCTACCCTTGGAGCTTTAGCCAAATCTACCTGCCGCTCTGAGTTTACCGGCTCAATAATAAGAGAAGAACCTGTCCGTCCAAGGTTCGGAACTATTGTCCATTGAGTTTCTTTTGTATCAAATTTCCGGGTAAAATTAGATGCTTCGAATGCGATTACCCCTTCGTTTTCGATAAAACCTGATAAGGCTGGCAACTCATTTCGAATAGGCACCTGAATGGTATATTCTTTTCCTGCCCCGGCAATAACTATTTCCCCTTTATGTTTCCCTTTGGGGGCTTTGTTCCAATCAATGCTAACATATATTTTTTCGTTGTATAGGGTGGTACCCGATTCGGAAGTTAGTTTTATCCAATCTTCTTTTCCCTTTATAGTGTAACTTAACTCTTCCTGTCCACGGTTTATAATGTCGATATAATAGTTTTGATTATTTGCAGGGTCGAATGTGGGCATTTCATAGCTGAAATCCCATTCAGCTTCTACCCCTAACCAGCCCCAACGTGGAGGAGTACCATATTCAATAAAATATCCCAACTCGGCAGGTTTTTGAACCTGAACATACGAAACAGCGGGCATCATATTTAAGGGCGGGTGGTTCCAATAGGTATAACCAATATGGGTTTGCGACATCATGTGGTTCCATTTGCCATTTTCAAGCTCATGGTACTTTTGGGTTAACAAAACATCTTTTTCGAATAGTTCTTTAACTTTATCGGCATAGTAGTTGGCCGATGCTGCCCCACGAATACCATAATACTGGTTTTTACCGGCTGCCACATACATTTCGTTGATGTTGGCACTCATTTCAATGGGCGACTGAACCAGTTGGTAGTAGGCTGTTTTGTGCCTTTCGGGGAGCTGTTCGTATACCGATGTGCTATTTTTTAGCAGTTGATTGTATTCTTCAACTATTCTGTCGGCCTCGCGGTAGTTTTCAACACTGTATGTATTACCGGTTAACATTTCGGGGGTACGGCGTGCATTATACTTGGTGTAAAGCGAAAGCAGTTCGGCTATTTCTTTAGCGTATTGATTGCCAAATTGTTGCTTTACCCAGCTTACATAGTACTTTGGCAAATCGGCAGCCTGAATTGCATCAGGATTCCATGCATAATCAAGGAAAAAGCTGATGGGTAATTCCATGGGCTTAATATCGCCAACATTAACAATCCAAATTTCCTTAACCCCATGCTCGTTTGTAAGTTTCATCTGTTCCCATACCCTTTCAATCTGGGTAACATTTAGCCACCTGTATGATACAGGAGCGCCAACATAATCGAAATGATAATACATCCCATATTTTGAGTTTGGTGCAATGTCCTTTTTTTTAGGCAGATAGCGAATATTACCCCAGTTATCGTCGCTAAAAATTACCGTAATATCATCATCAACCCGCATGCCTTTGTCGTAATAATCCTGTACTTCTTTATAAATTGCCCAAAGCTGAGGCGTTTCTTTGGCTGGTTTTTTGGTGATATCGCTGATAATTTCACGTTGGTCGTGTATAATGGTTTGTAATAAATCTACAGCCGTTTCTTCCGACATGCCTTCATCGCCATCGCCACGCATACCAACGGTAATTATGGATTCGTAATTTCCAACCCGTTCAAATCCGCCGCGCCAAAACTCCTGTAACTTTTCTTTGTTTGAATTGTAGTTCCATTCACCACCTTTAAACAAGCTCCATTCGTTATGGGCACGCGTCATGGGTTCGTGGTGGCTGGTTGACATAACAATGCCAAATTCATCGGCTGTTTTGGGGTTTAAAGGGTCATCAACATAAAACATGGTAGGCAACCACATGGCAGGCCACAAATAATTGGCTTTATTGCGCAACAGCAGCTCAAAAACTTTTTCGTAACATTTATGGTTTATGCCTCCAAATTGTTCTTTGGCCCAATTTCGGAATGCAGGAGATTCATCGTTGATAAATATGCCCCGGTATTTTACAGCAGGACTGTTTGATGTATAATTGCACTTTTCAAGGTAGATTTCATTGTGTTTCTCAACCGCAACATCGGCCCACCAGTACCATGGCGATACGCCCATCTTTTCCGATAAGGTAAATACGCCATAAGCGGCCCCACGCCTATCGCTACCAACAATAACCAGGGCTTGTTTAACGCCAGGGAATGGATTGTCAATTGTTTTTATTATAAATCGTTCCCACTGCCCTTTAATAATATCTACGTTCAATTTCCTTTCAGCAACTAATTTGTTAACCAAAGGATTTTTTCCAACAGTAGCAACAATTATTATATGGCTGCCCTTATAATTATCAGCGGTAGAAACAACGGGCCTTTGCCCCGATACTCTTTCAATATCATCGGATAGAAAATGGGCTGACTTCTTAACCAAAATGTTTTCTGAAACGTCGTAAACAATTGTAGATGCTTCAGTTTTGCCAATTATGGTATAATTACTCTTTTTTTTGTCGGTTTTAAAATTCACATTTATTTGGGAAACCAATAAATGTGGAAGTAATAAAAGCAGCATTAAAAATTTCTTCATGAGTACTCATTTTTATAGGTTAATTAACCAAACATAATATCGTAAATTTTGCAGCTGCCTAAATTTAGTAATTTTAATTCTACGAAGGGTTAACTTTTCATGGCAACCTGCATCACAGCTCGCATTTTATTTAATTGACATATATTCACTTACTGATATCAAGCAACTTTAAAACCGAAAAAAATCCTTTCGACCATGGTTAGCAATAACCTTAAAACTAGTTAATCCATTAATTATTAACACAAAAGATTAAAAAACAACCATCAATTAAAAATTATCACAAAAAACATTTGCAAATTAAAAATTCAATATCTAAACTTGCAAAACAATTAGAGAAAGAAATTATGACAGTAATTTTTCGCAATATCAATTGGTGGTGGCACAGTTCATTCCTTTATACGGGTGGTGAAACTATGCCCTTTTGACCTGTTGCGAAATCAATCAGTATATACAGAAAAGGCTTGTCGGACTCCCGACAAGCCTTTTTTAGTTTTTGATAATCCATAAAAAGCTAATCCAAAAACAAAAAAATATGAACACCTACCAGATTAAAGTTAACTGTACCCGCATACCGCCCTTTATTGGAGATGTGGTGACTCCTGTTAGCATTTACCTGACACTTCGCGACCTTTACCCCAATACCATCTTATTGGAAAGTTCGGATTATCATGGTAACAACAACTCCCTATCGTTTATTTGTTTCGACCCAATTGCCGATTTTATGGTTGCCAACGAATCGGTGGTATGCCGCTTTCCCGATGGAGCCGAAGAAGTAACTCCATTACCGGCCGGCCAGCCATTATCCGCTATGCTTCAATCGTTCATATCGCGTTTAAAAACCGAGAATAATGGTTGTCCGGTACCGGCATCGGGTCTTTACGGTTACACCAACTACGATGCAGTAAGATATTTCGAGAATATTAAACTTAGCACCAACCCTGCTGCACCCAATGCCATACCCGATATGCGCTATCATTTATACCGCTCGGTAATTGCCTTTAACCATTTCACCAATCAATTATACCTGGTAGAGCATTTATTAAATGGCGATGAGAGTCAACTATATAAATTGATGAATATATTGAAAATCAGGACAGTACCTTCGTTTCGCTTTATTCCTGAAGGAGATGAGAAATCGCCCATAACCGACGATGAATACCGCGCCATGGTTAATAAAGGAAAGGAACATTGTTTTAGAGGCGATGTATTTCAGATAGTGCTTTCGCGGCAGTTTTCGCAGCAATTTAAAGGCGACGAATTCAACGTTTACAGGGCATTGCGCAACATCAACCCTTCGCCTTACCTGTTTTTCTTCGATTATGGAAGCTACAGACTTTTTGGGTCTTCACCCGAAAGCCAGCTGGTGGTTGACAAAGGCATTGCCACCATCAATCCCATAGCAGGCACCTTCCGCAGAACCGGCGACGATATGAAAGATTTGAAACTTGCCGAAAAACTGGCAGCCGACCACAAGGAAAATGCCGAACATGTGATGCTTGTTGATTTGGCCCGAAATGATTTAGGCAGAAACTGTACCGAAGTTAAAGTTAAAACCTACAAGGAAATACAGTATTACAGTCATGTATTGCATATGGTATCGGAGGTAAATGGTAAATTAAAACCCGACTCTTCAGTCCCACGCGTTATGGGCGATACCTTTCCGGCCGGAACGCTTTCGGGCGCACCAAAATTTAAAGCTATGGAACTCATTAATCGCTACGAACCTCATCAACGAAGCTTTTATGGAGGTTGCATCGGGAAACTGGGACTCGACGGCAGTTTTAACCAGGCCATCACCATTCGCTCATTCCTGAGTAAAAACAACACGCTTTTTTACCAGGCAGGAGCCGGTGTGGTATCCGAAAGCATCGACACCAGCGAACTTCAGGAAGTTAACAATAAACTGGGCGCATTAAAAAAAGCCATTGAACTGGCTAAAGAGTTTTAACATTATAATCGTGCATAATACCTTTACTATGAAAATATTAGTCCTTGATAATTACGACTCATTTACCTACAATCTGGTTCATTACCTTGAAGAGTTGGCCGGTATTGAAGTTGATGTGTTTCGCAACGATGAAATCACAGTTGAGCAGGCATCGGCTTACAACAAAATAGTTTTATCGCCGGGCCCTGGAATCCCCGATGAAGCAGGCATTTTAAAGCCGCTCATTAAAGAATTGGGCCCCACGCACAGTATTCTGGGAGTTTGCTTAGGATGTCAGGCTATTGCCGAGGTGTTTGGAGGCTCCATTCTGAACCTGTCGAAGGTATATCATGGTGTGGCAACACCAGTTATGGTTACCGATAATAAAGAAATCCTTTTTAAAGATATTCCCGTAAAGTTTTTAGCCGGAAGATATCATTCATGGGTGGTTAATGAAGCCGACCTGCCGGAAACGCTTGCCATAACAGCCCGCGACGAACAAAACCAGGTAATGGGACTAAGGCATAAAACATTTGATGTGCGTGGTGTTCAGTTTCACCCCGAGTCTATCTTAACCGAGCATGGTAAAGCCATGATAAAGAACTGGCTTTCTGCATAAATAAATCAAACGTTATTTTCTCAATTATACATTGAGAAAATAACGGCTTTAATCTAAAACTCTAAATGTTTATTCAAAATGTTACAACCCATATTAAAAAAACTGTTCGATTACCAAACGCTGTCGCACGGTGAAGCACGCGAAATACTCGCCAACATTACAGCCGAAGTATATAATAAATCGGAAGTGGTGGCCTTTTTGTCGGTTTTTATGATGCGCCCGGTAACGGTTGAAGAATTGTCGGGGTTTCGCGATGCCCTGGCCGAGCTTTGTCGCCCGGTAGATTTATCAGGATTTGAAACCATTGACCTTTGCGGTACCGGTGGCGATGGAAAAAATACGTTTAACATATCCACATTGTCGTCGTTTGTTGTGGCCGGTGCAGGCGTAAAAGTTGCCAAGCATGGAAACTATGGCATCAGCTCGGGATGTGGTTCATCCAATATGATGGAATACCTTGGTTATAAATTTACCGACAACAACGACCTATTAAAACGTCAGATAGATAAAGCTGGCATCTGCTTTTTACACGCGCCAATGTTTCACCCGGCCATGAAAGCAGTGGCGCCCATTCGCCGCGAACTGGGAATAAAAACTTTTTTCAACATGTTGGGCCCCATGGTAAACCCATCCAACCCAAGCAGTCAGTTAGTGGGCGTTTTCGACCTTGAACTGGCGCGGCTTTATCAATACATTTACCAGCAGGGAACCAAACGCTTTTCAATCATTCACAGTATCGATGGTTATGATGAAATTTCGCTTACCGGGCCCTTTAAGGTCATTACCCAAAACGGCGATAGATTAATGACTCCGCCCGATTTAAATCTGAAAACGCTTTCCCCCGAAGAGATAGCCGGAGGCCACGCGGTTGAAGAAGCTGCGAAAATTTTTACCAGTGTTATTTCCGGAAACGGAACTGAGGCTCAGAACAATGTGGTAATTGCCAATGCCGGATTAGCCATTCATTGCTTTTATCCCGAAAAAGACATCCTGACCTGCATTGATATGGCCAGAGAATCTTTACTATCGGGTAAAGCAGAGGCAGCATTGAAAAGGCTATTAGAAATAGCGGCTTAATCCTATTTTACTTAATGTAACCAAGCCACACCAAAAACTCATCAAAAGTATTTTGCCCAAAAATGTCAAAATATTTTTGATGAGGGAATTAATTGTTATGTAATAACACCCTATAAAACAGGTAAAATTAACTTCTTGTGTTGTTTTAATCTGATCTTTAAGAGGGCAAGTAGTATTTTGCTGTTTTCATCTTTTTTTTATATTTGTTCAACTGTTTGTTTTTAAATTTTAACAAACAAGGTTATTTTGCGATATAAAAATCTTGTCGCCTAATAAAATAAAACCCTAAACCGACAACACTATGGCACCTAATTTACTTATAAACAAATACATACTACCCCCCCCGAGTAAAAAGTATTATTCTAACTTAGTCTGTCGGAAGCTTCAATCTATTATTAACATACTGCAAATCAAAATAGGGATAAATATCTTAAAAAGGAATTTATTACTACTATTATTTGCAACCACGTTTAAGCATCTATTGCTACAAACATCCGCCATTCGCGGACAAACACCAATAAAATACCCGATATGTGATCTTGTCTTCCGGCAAGCAGTATTCACCTGATAAATTGAGAAACCTGTTCAGTAGGACAAAAAGTTATACAACCATAAACAAACTATTTACGAATTAGGCTTAATTTTCTGGTTGCAACCTATTATTTCCCTGGAACTAAATGTCACTTATCATTTATATAAATTTGAAAAAAAACGAACCAGATTTATACTCTTTCCTTATCATAATCAGGCCTAAGCACAGTACGCCTGTTTTTGCGGGGTAAAAAAGAGCGTCCGACCCCGAAACCAAGACCGGACGCCAAGCATAATAATATTAACGGGGTTGCAGCCCCACTAACATGGCAAAGTTATGAAGAAATTTAGTTTATTGATTTTATTGGGAATGTTTATTTTTGGTGGATGTAGTGAGAAAGATTCAGATATGGAGATTAAGAATAAAGGTTACCAGAATGAGAATCTATTGAACGTTAATGTAAAACAAAAATATCTTGAGGAATTTGCTGGCATATTATCAAAAGCTGTTTACGAGAGAAAGGATGTACGAGAATTTTTAAAAACAGAATCTTTAAAGCAGTTTGACAAGAATTTTAATGTGCTTTATTATTTAATAAGCGATGTAAAAATTAACGAAAAATCTTTTCGTGACATTCTGATATCATACTCATCAAAAGAAGCAATTGAAGAAATAGAAAACAATGTTCCATTATTAAACATTTTAGTCCCAGAGATAACTTTTTTTGATATATATCCACAAGATTTAGATACAGATGATAGTGAAATCCCTGTTGTAGTGTCAAAAGATTATGAAACAGCACTTTACTTCAAAGGGAAAAAGGAATTGAGTCTTAAGAAAGGTGAAATTCCCAGTTTTCATGTATTTGTTGTTAATGAAAACAGTCGGGTTATTATTCCTGAAAACAACCTAAAAAGTCGTGGAGTAAAAACCATTATGTTTAAATCTCCCAATTATGATGGCAGTTTAGTAATAAATGAACAACCTATATTAAAATCAACAATTGTAGATAATTCAATTGTTGGGAAAAAAGCAATTGATGCTTTTAGTTATTTTAACAAGGATGATGGAAGTATAAATCAAAAAGCCTTTCAAAGAGATTATATATATTATGGCATTACCCCTCAAAACCAAACCGGCAATTTAAATAGGTCTGTTTCAGAATATATTAGTTTTATTCAAGTAGACGCTAATTCTTACTTTAATATAGCAAATGAGCCTGGAACAAAAGATTATTATGGAGATCCAAAGATATCTAACCATACCGTAACCCAAGAAAAAAGGGGGTTATCCGAGGAAGAACTTCTAGATCGTATGTGGACAAAAGGATCTTATAATTTTAAATTTGAAATACTTACATCCACTCAAGAACAATCTCAAGTTGTTTACATACCTCTTAAACCAAATGAATTATGGGACTTTAATATAAGTCATTCATATAGAAATTCAACTTGGTTTAGACGCTCCAAGAATACATATACAATTAATGCCAACAAATTCACTTCAAAACCCGTAGTGTTAAAAGAAAAGATATCGTTAGGCAAATGGGATATTTCGGAAGAGGCTTTATTTAGATATATAAAAATTTCCGAGGAGGACAGCGGAGCTGAAGTTACTGAAACAGAAACATATGAAATGTCAAAGGCCCTTAAAACGAATTTTAGTGGGAATGCCAAAATCGGTATAGGTTTAAAAGGTAAGGAAGGTGAGGCAGGAGCTTCAGCCTCTGTTGAATCAACCACCACGGAAAAAATTACAAAAAGTTACACCATTAAGAGAAAAATCGACTCAGACCAATTGGGTAAAATAAGGATATACTTCTATGATCCTTTAGTTCACAAAGTTGAAAATGGGGTTTGTGAATTACACACATATTATTCAGGCCATGTTAAAGTAGGCATTTCAGTAGAATAATAAAATTTATCAAAAGTAGTCAATACTTATTTTTGGCTACTTTTGACTACACTTTATGTTAATATTGTAACTTATTAAAAAAGTAAAAAAATATGAAGACACATGTTAACTTAATTTTAATTTCCATGTTTGTATTTTGTATTCTATCTTCATGCTCAAGAGATTATGATGGAGGATATGAAAAACTGAACAATCAGGAAAACGAAGTGGTTTTTAAAGTATATTGTAATACTTCAGGTGTGCCGATAAACCTAGCAGGCGGGAAAGATGGAGTGCTTACTATTAAGGACTATTATGAGGCAACTTGGATTACCAAAGTATGGAGTGTAGGGATTACAGCCAGATGCGATGATGAAACGGTTTTAATCACTTTAGAAATTTATGTTAATGGGAAATTAAAAGAAAAAAAATCGGGAAACAGGTATGTTAGGGCAGGAGCTACTCTCAAAAGTTAAAATTTTCATTTTGGTGGTCCAATAGTCCCATTACTTTAATAATTGGCATTTAATTGAGTTTAGTTTTATAAATACTACTGAAATTCTCTCTTACTCTAAACCAACAACTATTAAAAACATAAGAGCGTAATATTGATTTTTAAACGAATAAGATATTTGCACAAAAAAAAATAAAAACCCTTGTGATTTTAAAAATCATTCCCTAAACTTGCACTACAATAATGACAAAAATCATGACGCTGAGTTTTCGCAATAACAATTGGTGGTGGCATATTTCATTTTCTACATTGGGAGGTGAAGCAATGCCTGTATAACCATTTGCGAATCAAATGATATAATTAGATAAAGGCTTGTCGGACTCCCGGCAAGCCTTTATTGCATTTATAAATACCTGATAAAATCAATCAATATAAACTAAAATATCATCTAAATGAACATTCTCGAAAAAATAACCGCCCGAAAAAAAGAAGAAGTGGCTTTTGCAAAAAGCCGGGTGCCCATAAAACAACTGGAGTACTACCGACATTACAATGAGAAAGCGCCATCGTTTTGCGAGCATATTCTTAAGCCCAACTCCACAGGCATAATTGCCGAATTTAAACGAAAATCGCCTTCAAAAGGAAACATCAATGCCGATGCCATAGTTGATGCCATAGTGCCGGGATACGAGAAAGCCGGTGTGGCCGGTATCTCTGTTTTAACCGACCTTGATTTTTTTGGCGGTTGCAACAACGACCTTACCCGGGCCCGCGACCTGGTTAAGCTACCCATTATTCGTAAAGAGTTTATTATTGACCCATACCAGATTTACGAAGCCAAAGCCATAGGCGCCAGCGCTATTTTGCTTATTGGTGCCATTCTCGAAAAATCGCAGGCTCTGGAGCTGGCAGCATTGGCCAACACACTCGGCATGGAGGTTTTATTCGAAATTCACGACGAAGACGAGCTAAAACTACTTAACAGCTATGTTCAGATGGTGGGCATTAACAACCGAAACCTGAAAACTTTCAGCGTTGATTTGAATCAATCCATTAAACTGGCGTCACAATTACCCAAAGGAATGATTCCAATTGCAGAAAGTGGTATTAGCTCGCCCGACGATTACCAATTGTTAAAAGAATCAGGTTTTAAAGGATTTTTAATGGGCGAATACTTTATGAAACAGGAAAATCCTGCCGAAGCATGTATCTCATTTTGTAAAACAATAAAATCGTATGTTGCTTAAAGTGTGCGGTATGCGCCAAATGGCGAACATAAGCGAATTGTGCCTGCTGAAGCCAAATTACATTGGTTTTATCTTTTATCCCAAATCGCCAAGGTATGTGGGAGAATTTCTTACACCGGAAACAATGCGAATGATACCTTTGGACATAAAGAAAACGGGCGTTTTTGTAAACGAGTCGCTGAAAAATATTTTAAACCAAGCAAAAAAATATAGTCTGGACGCCATTCAGTTACATGGCAATGAAACATCGGAGTTATGTGGGCAACTAAAATCAGAAGGATTTGAAATCCTCAAGGCCATCAATCCTGAAACAATTATTCATCCCGAAAAACTTAAAGAATACGAAGCCGTTTGCAATTTCTTTCTATTCGATACGCCATCGGTCAGTCGCGGTGGTACAGGCCAAAAATTTAACTGGGAGCTGCTGAATCAGTATTCCGGAAACCTTCCGTTTTTTTTAAGCGGAGGCATTGGTCCGGGTGATGCGGGTGAAATAATGAGAATCGGGAACAACCAATTGGCTGGAGTTGATATTAACAGTCGCTTTGAAACAGCCCCCGGATTAAAAAACATTGACGCTATAAAACTGTTTATGGATGAGTTAAACAGTTTAAAAGATTAGAAATATGAAACGATTATTATTTGGATTAGCAATTAGTTTATTAGTAACTGCTTGCAAGACCTCAGGAAGCGATAACGCAAAAAACAAAGACAAGGCGGTGCCATCTGTTGGATTTGATTTAACTAAAATTCCAATTAGTACAGCTGAAATTGGCAGTATCCCTTATTTTCAACTTCCCGAGGGTTATAATTTCTCAACCAGAAATAACAATGATTATGATTTTCTGAGATTCTGGACAGGCTCTGAATTTCTTTTACCCGAAGGAAAGGTTTTCCAGTCCCGAATTATCCCAAATCAAGGGAAATCATTTTCTTCGCTTGAATTCATGAAGGGCTTTGAAGCAACGCTTAAAAAGGCAGGAGCAATACAGATTTTTGAAGGTAAAGTGCCCAGAGAAGAAATTGATAAATTTGAGGAGACCAATGGCACTCAGAATCGAATTAACAATCTGGATGCATATGGGTTTCAAGGCTATGCCAAAACCTGGATTTATGTGATTCGACATCCCGATAAATATATTTGGTTTCAGATAAACGAATCGGATGATAATGCCAGTATTAACCTTGGAATTGTTGAATCTGAAATACTTTAAAATAAAAAAACACCCTAACCCAATTTTGAAAATCAACCAATTTAACACATCTACAATACACCATGTATCAACCCAACGAAAAAGGCTTTTACGGAAATTTTGGTGGGGCATATATTCCCGAAATGCTTATCCCAAATATTGAGGAACTTAAAAGCAAATATCTTAAAATTATTACATCCCACTCGTTTCAGAATGAATATAAGCGTTTGCTGACCGATTATGCCGGGCGTCCATCGCCATTATTTAAAGCCGAAAGGTTATCGTCAAAATATGGAGTCAACATCTGGTTAAAACGCGAAGATTTAAACCATACCGGTTCGCACAAGCTCAATAATACCATTGGCCAAATTTTACTGGCCAAAGAAATGGGGCGGCAGCGTATTATTGCCGAAACGGGTGCCGGCCAGCATGGGGTTGCAACTGCAACAGTTTGTGCACTAATGAATTTAAAATGTGTGGTTTATATGGGCGAAACCGATATTGAAAGACAAGCACCTAATGTTGCGCGTATGCGTATGCTTGGTGCTGAAGTACGTCCGGCAGTTTCAGGTAACAAAACTTTAAAGGATGCAACAAATGAAGCCCTGCGCGACTGGATTGCAAATCCTACCGACACTTATTACCTTATTGGATCCGTAGTCGGACCTCATCCATATCCGGATATGGTGGCACGCTTCCAGTCAATAATAAGCCTTGAATTAAAACAACAACTAAAGCAAAAAACCGGTAATTCCCTTCCTGATTATGTCATAGCCTGTGTGGGTGGTGGCTCAAACGCTGCAGGCAGTTTTTACCATTTTCTTGAAGAAAAATCGGTTAAACTTATAGGTACTGAAGCTGCAGGACTGGGTACTGAAACAAATGAAACAGCAGCTTCCATAGCTTGCGGGCATCCAGGCGTAATACATGGCAGCCTTACTTATTTAATGCAAAACAACGATGGCCAAATTACAGAACCATATTCCATTTCGGCAGGACTCGATTACCCCGGAATAGGGCCCTTGCACGCGCACTTAAATGATTGCAAAAGGGCTGAATATATTCCAGTTACCGACAAACAGGCACTTGATGCTGCTCTGGAACTAACACAGCTTGAGGGAATTATCCCAGCGCTGGAATCGGCTCACGCACTGGCTGTACTGCCATTAATTTCATTTAAAGAAAATGAAAATGTTGTAGTTACAATTTCGGGACGAGGCGATAAGGATATGAAAACTTATATGAATTATTTTAAATTCTGAAACAATAAAATCACTTATTTAAAAACCAGCTTAATAAACCATATAAAATGAATAGGTTAAATAAATTGATAGGCGAAAAAAAAAATCTGCTTTCAATATACTTTACTGCCGGATTCCCAGGAATTAATGACACTTTACCAATACTGGAGGCCTTACAAAATGCAGAAATTGATTTTGTTGAAATAGGAATACCTTTTTCTGATCCGCTTGCCGACGGTCCTGTAATACAAGCCAGCAGCTCAACAGCACTTAAAAACGGTATGAGTATTTCAAAACTTTTTGAACAACTTCATAATGTACGGAAAACAATAAATATACCCCTTGTAATGATGGGTTATTTTAATCCCATCATGAAATTCGGAATTGAAAATTTCCTCAAAAAATGCTCACAACTGGAAATTGATGGATTGATTATTCCCGACCTGCCTTTTGAGATTTTTAATGAAATGTACAAACACCAATTTAAAAATGCCGGAGTTAATAATATTTTCCTGATAACACCCCAAACCCCTAGTCACAGGATTCGATTACTGGATGAAAATTCAACCGCATTTTTATATATGGTATCATCAGCAGGAGTAACCGGGGGCGAAACCAACATGGGGCAAAAACATACTACTTATTTTGAAAGAATAAAGGATATGAATTTAAAATCGCCATTAATTATCGGGTTTGGAATAAATAATAATGAAAACTACCGTCGGGTTTGTAAATACGCCAATGGGGCAATTGTTGGAAGTGCATTTATAAAAACAATTGAAAGGAGTGAAAATTTGAAAAATGATATTCCAATATTCGTAAAATCCATAAAAGAAACACAGGTCAACAATAAAACAACTATTAAAACATAAGGCAAATTGCTTTAATTGCTTATAAATTCAAATGAATTTGCCTATTTTTGCAATCATTTTATTATTATGGAAAAACAATTAAGCGAAACAGCCATTATCAGGATTCATTGTCCCGACCAAAGAGGAATTGTTGCAAGAATTACAGATTTCATTTATAGAAACAATGGTAACATAGTTGCACTTGACCAGCACACTGAAAGAGATGAAAAACGGTTTTTTATGAGAGTTGAGTGGGAACTGGATGGATTCTCTTTAACAAAAGATCAAATCTCCCCTGCTTTTGAGCACTCAATTGCCATTCCATGCAATATGAAATGGAAAATTAACTTTTCGGCCCAAAAACCAAAAATGGCTTTATTTGTTTCAAAAATGTCACATTGCCTTTACGACTTATTGGCAAGACACCAGGGTGGAGAGATAAATGTTGATATTCCGATTATAATAAGTAACCATAACGATTTAAGGATTGTTGCCAACAATTTTGGGATTAAATTTTTTCATTTTCCAATAAACAACAACAACAAACCTGAACAGGAAAAGAAGGAACTTGAAGTTTTAAGGGGGTACAACGTTGACTTTATAGTATTGGCAAGGTACATGCAAATATTATCGGCAGATTTTGTCAGTAATTATCCTGAAAAAATAATTAATATTCACCACTCGTTTTTACCTGCATTTGTTGGAGCTAAACCCTATCATGCAGCTCATGCCAGGGGAGTAAAAATAATTGGTGCCACCAGCCATTATGTTACGTCAGATTTGGATGCCGGACCAATAATTGACCAGGGAATTTCAAGGATTAGCCACCACGATAACGTAGAAAGGTTAATACAAAAAGGCCGCGACATTGAAAAAATAGTTTTATCACGGGCAGTTAAAGCCCATGTTGACAGAAAAACTTTAATTTATAAAAACCGGACCGTAATATTTAACTGATTAAGAAAATTTTAAATAGCAAATAGTTTAAAAATGGCCAGACAGAATGTTGTAATAATAAAATACAATGCCGGAAATATACGATCAGTTTATAATGCATTATTGCGTTTGGACCAAAAGGCAGTAGTTACTGCCAACCCGGAAGAAATTATAAAGGCCGACAAAGTGATTTTCCCCGGAGTTGGTGAGGCAGGTACAACAATGGCACACCTAAACAACGAAGGGTTATCTGACGTAATAAAATCACTAAAACAACCCGTACTGGGGATTTGCCTTGGAATGCAACTTATGGGTAATTTTAGCGAGGAGGGAAATACAACATGTTTAGGGATTTTTGATGAAACAATAAAAAAATTTCAACTACCTGCTACCAATCCTGATAACCTTAAAATCCCCCATATGGGATGGAACAAAATTTTTGACCTTAAAAGCGATATTTTTGACAACTCGCTTGAAGGGGGCTATGTTTATTTTGTTCATAGCTTTTATGCCTCACTCGGTACGCATACGGCGGCCACTACCGATTATATAATTCCATATGCATCGGCTTTTCATAATGACAATTTTTTCGCAACCCAGTTTCACCCTGAAAAAAGTGGACCTGTAGGAGAAAAGATCCTTGGTAACTTTTTAAAAATTTAACGATGGAGTTTATAATAATTGGATTGGGAATTCTTTTTGTATCAATTGGGCTCGGGGTAACAAAAAACAATGCAAAATACCTGCTTTCGGGTTATAATTTAATGTCAGATGAGGAACAACAAAAATTCAATATTGAATCATACCTGTTATTTTTTCGAAAATTTCATTTTTACTTTGGCATAACATTTATACTAACCGGTATAACTGTTAATTGGGTATTTGGTATTAATGCCGCTCATATTTTTACACCGTTATACCCTATTGCGGCTTATATTTTTTTTCTTTTCCTAAGCAATAAACGAGAGAAAAATAAATATTACCACAAAAACAACTCCATAGGAATTGGTGTGCTGATAATAACGTTTGCTTTAATTGTTGCTTTGTTTATAGTGGGGTCAAGAGAAAACAGGGTCATTTTTACCGAATCAACAAGAATAATTTCAATTAAGGGCCCCTACGGAGAAGATATCTTATTTGATGATATTGCATATATTGAGTTCATTGATAAACTGCCGGAAATAACCCGCAAAACTAACGCTGTATCATTTGGAAATACCAAAAAAGGATTTTACAAAACAGCACAGGGGGAAATAATTAAACTCCTGATAAACACAGATTACAAATCGTACCTATTAATAATTAAAGAGAACGGCAACAAAGTATATTTAACAGGGTACCCCGGTTATAAAGAAAAACTTATTCAATATGGCTTATATTAATAAATCTATTGAGTTAATCCCTGCTATTGACCTAATTGAAGGTAAATGCGTTAGATTAAGCAAGGGAAATTACGACACAAAAAAAGTGTACAATAATAACCCTTTGGAGGTAGCCCTTGAGTTTGAGTCAAATGGAATAAACAGGCTGCATCTTGTTGATTTGGATGGAGCAAAGGCAGGACGGATAATTAATTATAAGGTATTGGAAACCATTGCATCCAAAACGTCATTGATTATAGATTTTGGCGGTGGACTTAAATCTTCTGATGACCTGAGAATAGCATTTGATTGTGGTGCAAAAATGGCTACCGGTGGCAGTATTGCCGTAAAAAATCCGGAGGAATTTGAAAGTTGGGTTTCAAAATATGGAGCTGATAAAATAATTCTTGGGTCGGATGTTAAAAATAAAAAAATTGCTGTTTCAGGATGGCTCGAAACATCTGACCTGGATTTATTTGAGTTTCTTGCAAATTATAAGGAAAAGGGAATTACAAAAACCATATGTACTGATATTAGTAAAGATGGCATGTTGCAAGGCCCGTCATTAAATCTTTATAAAGAAATATTAAAAAAATTTCCTGATTTATACCTCATTGCCAGCGGTGGTGTTAGTAATATGAAAGATATTAATAAATTAAATGAAGCCGGAATCCCATCTGTTATTTTCGGGAAGGCAATATATGAAGGTTTAATATCAATGAAAGAAATCAAAAACTTTATTCTAAACAACAACCCATGAGACAAGAAAAGCCGGTTATTTTTTAAAGTATATCCGGTTAATTAATAAATAATAAAACAGGTTCAGGACCGTATTTAAAAGTATATTATTAAAAACCAATGCTAGCAAAAAGAATAATTCCATGCCTCGACATAATGAATGGCATGACTGTTAAGGGTATCAAATTTGTTGACCTTAAAACGGTTGGCGATCCCGTTGAGTTAGCTGCCTCTTACGCTAATCAGGGTGCCGATGAATTGGTTTTTCTTGATATTACAGCATCACATGAAGGGCGAAAAACTTTTGTTGACCTGGTACACCGTATTTCACGGCACATAAACATACCGTTTACGGTAGGTGGTGGAATTAGTGAATTAGGCGATGCTGAAGCCCTTTTGAATGCCGGGGCCGATAAAATAAGCATCAACTCATCGGCAGTAAGAAATCCCACCCTTGTTGATGAAATGGCTAAAAATTTTGGAAGCCAGTTTGTTGTCGTTGCAATTGATGCCAAAAAAGAAGAAAACACTACCGATTGGACTGTCACTGTTAATGGTGGAAGAATTTCTACCGAAAAAAAATTGTTTTCATGGGCAAAAGAAGTTGAAAACCGTGGCGCCGGCGAAATTCTTTTTACAAGTATGGATCATGATGGCGTAAAAGAAGGATTTGCCAACAATGCCCTGTCAAAACTTAGTACAGAGTTGTCAATACCCGTGATTGCTTCAGGCGGGGCAGGAAAAATGGAACATTTCAGGGATGCATTTATTTGCGGGAAGGCTGATGCTGCTTTAGCTGCAAGTGTTTTCCACTACAATCAGATCTCTATTCAACAATTAAAAGAATACCTCTGTAAAGAAGGAATTTCAATACGTTTATAGTTATAAAAATCAGGATAATGGTTATAGACTTTTCAAAATCACCCGACGGGTTAGTACCTGCCATAATTCAGGATAACACAACCGGCAAAGTTTTAATGCTGGGGTATATGAACCCCGAAGCACTTGAAAAAACCGATAAGGAAGGGAAAGTAACTTTTTTTAGCCGCTCAAAAAAAAGATTGTGGACCAAAGGTGAAGAGTCCGGCAATTTTCTTAATGTAGTTTCTATAGCTTCCGATTGCGACAACGATACGCTGCTAATTAAATGCATTCCGGTTGGGGCAACCTGTCACACTGGGGCCGACACCTGTTGGAATGAAAAGAATGAAGGTGACGAATTTCTGTTTCTTAAATATTTACAGGATTTTATTGATAAAAGAAAGGTGGAAATGCCGAAGGGCTCCTACACAACATCGCTTTTTATAAAAGGGACAGGCAAAATATCCCAAAAAGTTGGTGAAGAAGCAGTGGAGACAATAATTGGGGCTATGGCAAACGATGACGGGAATTTTTTGTATGAAGGCGCAGATTTGCTTTATCACCTAATGGTGCTTTTAACACATAAGGGTTATAGAATTGAAAACCTTGTGCAGGAATTAAGGAAAAGACATAAATAGTCAAACGTGAAAAACCCCTGTTTTTTTAACAAGCAAAATACCATTTTC
>JBBIVA010000012.1:0-42041 GCA_037439945.1 Marinilabiliaceae bacterium | reverse complement strand
AATTTCTAATGACGGTCATTAGAAAAAATGGCTAAAGACAAATTTGGGTTTAATGTTATCAAATATAAACTGCATCTTTATATCATATTAAAATAAAAAATGGCATGTTTAAATTATCCCTTAGTTTTTTATTGCATTTGCTTAATTATTTGAAAAATTTAACATTATGGTTATAGAGGTAAAAGTTCCAACCCCTGGGGAGTCAATTAACGAAGTTGAAATAACAATGTGGATGGTATCTGACGGGGATCTTGTTCAAAAGAACCAGGAACTTGCCGAAATTGAATCAGATAAAGCAACTTTGGCCCTTATTGCACCTGAAAGTGGAAAAATAAAACTAAATGCTAAAGCCGGTGATATTGTAAAGGTTAACTCTGTTGCATGTACTATTGACGCATCTGTGGGGGTTTCATTATCTTCAGCATCTGTAAATAATCATGATTTGAAACCAGATGTTTCAATAAACCAGACAGTTAAAGCAGAAGAAAGTGAGAAAAGTAAGGTAAATAAAAATAAGGAAGTTAAAGTAACCCCTTTAGCCAGAAGGAAATTAGAGGCTGAGAAATTAAGTATTGATGAGGTTTTATCCGGATTAAGGAAACTGTCGGTAAAAGATGTGGAAAATTACCTTAATAACATCAATAAACCAGGTATTGGCAGTGTTATTGGTGCAAATATCAGCCGGGAAGAAAAAAGAGAACCAATTAGCCAGCTTCGGAAAAAGCTTGGAGAAAGATTAGTAAAAGTTAAAAATGAAACAGCCATGTTAACCACCTTTAATGAGGTTGACATGTCAAGGATTATGGAAATACGAAAAACCTACCAGGAAATATTTGTCAGTAAATATGGTTACAAAATTGGGTTGATGTCATTTTTTATAAAAGCGGTATCTAATGCTACAAAATTATTCCCTATGGTTAACAGTCGTATTGATGATGGTAATACAGTTACGCCCTTATATACTGATGTATCTGTAGCGGTACAATCACCAAAAGGACTATTGGTCCCGGTTATCAGAAATGTAGATAATTTATCACTTCCACAAATTGAGAATGAATTGAAAATGTATTCAGAAAAAGCCAAATCTGGAAAAATAACCATTGAAGAGATGACAGGTGGAACCATCACAATTACCAATGGAGGTACTTTTGGATCAATGTTGTCTACTCCTTTAATTAACCCCCCCCAATCAGCTATACTGGGAATGCATAACATTATGGATCGTCCGGTTGCAATAAACGGTAAAGTTGAGATAAGGCCAATTATGTACCTTGCCCTGAGTTACGATCATAGGTTAATCGATGGAAAAGATTCTGTCGGATTTTTGGCAGCTGTAAAGAAACTGGTTGAGGAGCCGCTGGGTTTGCTAACCACAGATAAAAATCCCGAAGAATTATTACTTGGACTATAAATCCTTAGATTTACCTTATCCTGTCAATAGACCTAATCAGGGCCTCATCTTTTCCAATGGCTTTAATTGCCATAAACACAAAAACCATTGAAATTAAAGGTAATGTTATTGCCCAACTGAATGAAAGTTCTGCACCCAATTCTTTTGATGCGCTTTTTCCAAGAAAATATATTAAACCGGATAGCCCGAATAATAACCCTAAAGCAATTCCACACAATCTGATCTGAAGAATTCTTTTGCTGAATAAAAAAATTATAAATGCCAATAATGTTAACGTTACAACAAGAAGGATTGTTAGGGCATATGTTGGCATTACCAAGCTGTTTGTTGCATCAACTGCAAAAATACCATTAAACTTAAATTTAAATAATCCTGTTTCATTGGCCAACAGGGCCAAATCCATAAATAATAAAGCAGAAGTTAACGCAAGTGCTATAAGAAGAAATAAAGTCTGGATTCTTTGTATCATTTTTTTTTTCAAAATTATAAATAACTAACTAAACTTTAGTCCTTGCATGCATTTAATATTGATTTTTAACATACAATTTTTAATGATTTGAATGTAAAGTAGCTACAGTTTATTTAGTTTGATGCAAAAACAAAACCATTTCTGTTTTATTGAATTTTATAATTTATTATGCTAAAGGCCTTATTATTATATATGACTTAATATACAGGGTTATATAAAAAAAAGTTTTGGTTAAAATATAACACCATGTTTTGTAAAGGCTTTATAAACTTTAATTTGTTTTAATTATTAAAAGTTTGCCTGCATTACAATCAACAGCTATTGTTGATAAGAATATTCACTAAAATTCATTTTTTTTTCATTAATTTGAATATTGTACGAGGGAGAAACCTTAAACAAAACAACATAAAAAATAATAAACAAATAGAGGTTTTGGCTGTTATATAGGTAGTTAAAAGCAATTAACAAATTAATATAAGAAAGCATATTTGATTTCCTTACGCTACTTAAAAATAAAAGCAATTTTAAAAATGAGTTTTTTTATAAATAATAATTTAAGAACATAAATAGTGACCATGAATAGAATCCCGGATTCTGAATTAATAATTAACGCTGACGGTTCAATATTTCATCTTCATATAAAACCGGGACAGCTTGCAGCAACTGTTATTCTTGTTGGCGACCCTGGCAGGGTAGAAGTCGTATCTTCTTTTTTTAGTAAGGTATTACATTCCGGACAAAACCGTGAATTTGTATGGAAAACCGGAATTTATAACAATAAAGAATTTACCGTATTATCAACAGGAATTGGAACCGATAATATAGATATTGTATTAAATGAATTGGATGCCCTGGTAAATGTTGATTTTAATACACGTAAAACAAAAACAACGCATCAGGTACTTGAAATAGTGCGGATAGGAACATCCGGTTCTTTGCAATCCGACCTGCCTGTTGATAGCTGGTTATTAAGTAACAAGGCAATTGGTTTTGACGGATTGCTTAATTTTTATGGTAACAGAAATGATGTTTGTGACCTGAAATTTGAAGAGGCATTTATTCAACATGTAGCATGGAAGCAATGCCTTCCGGCACCGTATACTGTTAATTGTAATGATGAACTTTTTAATAAGCTCTCAGGTTCGAAAACTATTTCAGGGGTTACCATTTCGGCACCAGGATTTTATGGGCCTCAGGGCAGGGTTATCAGACTACCGTTAAGAATGCCCGGCCTAAACGAAAGTATCACATCGTTCAGGTTTGGAAATGCAAGAATTACAAATTTTGAAATGGAATGTTCTGCCATTTACGGGTTATCAGCTTTACTGGGCCATAAATCGGCCACAGTATGCGCCATTATTGCCAACAGGCTGGCAGGTACATATAGCAAAGATTATAAGAAGGTTATACAAGAACTTATTGAATATACATTAACATCTCTTTCGAAGTAAAAATTTTTAAAGATTTTTTATGGAAAGAAATAAGATACAAGCATTAATCTCATTATTGGACGACCCAAGTGATGAAATTTTCAGTACTGTTGAAGGGGAGCTGCTAAAAGAGGAAGTAAGTATTGTGCCCGAGCTTGAAAAGGCATGGGAGAATACCTTTGATGTCGCCTATCAGAAAAGAATTGAAAACCTGATTCATAATTTGCAGTTTAAGGATATTAAAGACCGAATGAGGAAATGGTTGGAAGTGTCGGACGATGATTTGTTATATGGAGCATGGCTTGTTTCAAAATATCAATATCCTGAATTGAAATTTGAAGAGTTAAGTGACAGGCTTAATCAATTAAGAAAGGAAGTATGGCTGGAACTGAATGAGCATTTAACAGCACTTGAAAAGGTCAGAATTGTAAACCATATTTTATTCGATGTTCACGGATTTTCACGTAACAACAGCAATTTTATGGCTCCCCAGAACTCCTATATCAGTGATGTTCTGGATAATAAGAAAGGTAACCCCATTTCATTATCAGTAATATATTCGGTTATTGCCCAAAGGCTTGGTTTACCAATTTATGGCGTAAATCTCCCAAAAAATTTTATTCTCTGCTATTTGGATGATACCGGAAATTTACCCCTGTCTGAAAAAGGTAACAATGTTCCGATATTGTTCTATATTAACCCCATTAATAAAGGAGCTGTATTAGGCCGTAAGGAGATTGAGTTTTTTATCCGTCAGCAAAAACTGGAACCAAGATTATCATATTTTTCTCCCTGTCCTAATCATGAAATAGTACAAAGAATGCTCAATAACTTACTTTATTCCTACGAAACACTTGGGAATAAAGATAAAGCAGAGGAGGTTAAGGAGCTGTTATCTTTATTTTCAGGCATTCCATCATTTTAGGAAAAATCATGAAGAAATTTTAAGATGATACATTATAATAGTAGAACTTTATTTTAAGTAAACATGCGCAATATAACTGATTTGTCGCCCTCTGTAGTATGGTCTTTTTTTTATGAAATCTGCCAGATTCCGCGGCCATCAAAAAAAGAGAAGTTGATATTGGATTACCTGCAATCATTTGGAAGGAAATATAACCTGGATACAATTCAGGATAAAACAGGTAATTTAGTAATAAAGAAGAAGGCATCAGCAGGTTTTGAAAATTTAATTCCGGTGGTTTTACAATCACATGTTGACATGGTTTGTGAGAAAAACAGCCATATAGTCCACAATTTCGATAAAGACCCTATAAAACCATATATTGATGGCGATTGGGTGAAAGCAAAGGGGACGACACTTGGGGCCGACAATGGAATAGGCATGGCTTATCAGCTTGCATTGCTTGCATCTGAAGATGTTAAACACGGGCCAATTGAGTGTTTGTTCACTGTTGATGAGGAGACTGGCCTAACAGGAGCTTTTGGCCTTGAAAGCGGGTTTTTGGAAGGAAAAATATTGATAAACCTCGATTCTGAAGATGATGGGGTTGTATTTATTGGATGTGCAGGTGGGATTGATACCGTAGGGCAGTTTAAAGCAGAATATGATGACACCCCAAATACAGTTTTTGCATTTAAAATTTGGGTAGGCGGGCTAAAAGGCGGACATTCAGGTGATGATATTCATAAAGGATTAGGGAATGCAAATAAAATAGTAACGCGCTTTTTATGGGATATTACCAGAAAAATTGATTATAAACTATCCGGCATTGAGGGAGGTAATTTGAGAAATGCAATTGCAAGGGAAGCATGGGCAGTTGGAGTTGTTCCCTTTGATAAAAAAGAAGAAGTTAGGGTATTATTCAATATATTCTCGGCTGAAGTTGAAGAGGAACTGAGGAATACAGAGCCAAATTTATCACTTAAAATGGAATCTGTTGAAATTCCGGACAAAGTTTTAAATGAAAACATTCAAAACAGGTTATTGAATACACTTTATGCCATGCCACACGGAGTTTTGGCAATGAGTATGGAAATACCGGGTTTAGTTGAAACATCAACCAATTTGGCATCGGTTAAAATTATTGATGGTAAAATATTCGTTACAACATCTCAAAGGAGTTCTGTTGAAAGTTCAAAAGTTTCGGCAGCCAATATGGTTGAATCTGTTCTCCTTTTAGGTGGCGCCAATGTAACGCATTCAGATGGCTACCCCGGGTGGAATCCAAATACTAATTCAATGATCCTTGATATAGCAGTTAAAAACTATGAAATACGGTTTGGAACAAAACCTGAAGTAAAAGCAATTCATGCAGGTTTGGAATGCGGACTATTTCTAAAAAAATATCCAAACCTTGATATGATATCTATCGGGCCTTCAATTAAAGGAGCCCACTCACCTGATGAACGGGTTTGTATAAAATCAGTATTAAAATACTGGCTTCATCTGTTGGATTTACTTGAATCCATTCCGAAAAACTGAAGGGTTATATTATTTTTATGTTGCTATCTGAAATCTAATTGGCTAACTTTGAATTATTAGGGATTAATCGCTGATTTTATTTGATAAAAATTATGTTTAAAACGTATCTAATCTTTAATATGAGCGTATAATCTGCCAAAATGTATAATTAATAAAGCTATTGGATTTATGGAGAAGATTATGACAAAACATTTTCAATACACTGGCCAGGATGACTTTGATAAATCATTGGATGACCAGATGAATGATTTTTTTAAAAATGAAAATATAAAACCTGAGCAGATTGTTGACATACGATATTCTGCACATTCCAGCCAGGGAATAAATACATACTCTGCATTATTGATTTACCTGGCAAAATAAATTTTAAGAAAAAAATCTGAAACCGGCTTGTTACAATGCCGGTTTTTTTGTTTAATTATTTTACTAAAGTGGATCTAAGCGGATCATGAATATCATTTTATAAAAACACTATTGAATAAAATAAGTACCCCCCCGGCCCAATGGTAAATAGATATATTTAGGCTTAATGGACATTTTTCAGCAGACCCTAATTATTAAAATTTGCTAATTAAAACATGGGTATATTTAATTTTTAAGTTTGTGGTTACAATTATATAATAATTACTACCCAAATTACTACCCAGTTATATTGTAAATATTAACTTTTTTTTGTATAATGTTGTTTTACAATCGAATATTAAGTAGAATGTTTTCATTAATAAGGAAGAAAGAACCATGTGTAGGTATTGCATTAAGCGGGGGAAGCGCCCGTGGTTACGCACATGTTGGGGTTTTAAGAGCCTTGTTGGAAAATGATATAATTCCGCAGGTTATTTCAGGTACAAGCATGGGTTCTCTGGTGGGGCTGCTATTTTCGGCCGGTTATTCTCCCACCGAAATTCAGAATATGATAAATAAGGAGCCACTTGTAAAAATGGTAAAAATTGCATTAGGGAAAAGTGGATTTTTTGAGTTAAAAGGGTTACGGAAGTTACTTGTGGAAGTAATTGAAGTTGATGATTTCTCCTCGCTTAAAAAGCCTTATTACCTGTCGGTGGCAAATATGAACCTGGGAATTAATGAAGTGAAAAGTTCAGGACCGGTTATTGAGTTTGTTCTGGCTTCTTGTTCAGTTCCTGTAATTTTTAGCCCCATTGAGATAAATGGGGTAACCTATGTTGATGGTGGTTTGTTTGATAATCTCCCGGCTGGCTCAATAAGAGAGAAATGTGAATTTTTAATTGGGGTTAACGTTAATCCAGTTAAACAAGTAAATAAATTTCACGGTATAAAGGAAATTGCAGAAAGGTCTTTTTCTCTGGGGATTGACCAGAATGTAAGGGTATCAAAGGAAATTTGTGATTTTGTTATTGAACCCCCGGATCTTGGGAATTTTTCAGGGTTCGATTTTGAAAAAGTTGACAAAATTATTAACGTTGGTTACAATTATACAATTGAATTACTTAGGGAAGGTAAGCTCAAGGTTTCATAGCCAAACACATTGAATATCCCTTTTCAGCAGGCATTGGGGTCAGTGGCAAATTTCCCCGGGCAATCAATCCATCCTGCAGGTTAACTTTTCCGGTTTCTGACGAAAATTTATCTTTCCATTCATTTCTAGACAACATTAATAATTCCCATTTCCCCTTTCTTTCCGGGTGAATATATTTCCTGAGTTTTATATTTACCAAACCCATTGAATGACGTAAATTAACTTCTATGCAGGGGTGAAGTTTTATTTTTCCGGTGTTATTGTAAAATAACATGGCATCGACTCCTAACGGGCCTTGGTAATGTTGGCCTATTTGCAGTTTTTTTATTGATTTTGTCAGCAATCTGGAGCCTTGCTCCAGATAAGCATCCAGGTTTATTGTCTTTAATTCAGCATTGTCAGGATAATGGGTATGGCAGCCAGTGAACTGTCCCGATGAATCGGTGTCGAAAAAATTAAAACCCAGGTAATTAACCTTGTCATGCCCAATCCAAAAATGAAACGAAACGTCCTGAATTTTATTGAGAAATGGTTCGGCATAAAAAAATCCCTGTTGTTTAAGCTTTGATTTTACCCATTGATTATTTTCCGGATGTTCTTCTTTATCACGTATTTTAAATAATCCTCTTCCCGATGCGCTCCAGGGTAATTTAAGTAGGGTAGGCGGTGAAATTATATTAGTTATGTTTTTTAAATCACCCAGTGATGAAACCCTTACAGGTTTAATTAAAATTTCAATCAGATCAAATTCGTCATAACCATTATCCACAATTTCAGATAGTAATTTAACCCCTGTTTCCCTGCTCAGCAGCTGTTTGTGATTACTTTGCCACCTGTGCATGGGGTGGTTCTCCCATAGTTTATCACAAAATGGTAAATATGGTTTAAAGATTCTATGAACTGCCGGACTCCATCCCCAGGGTCTTAATTCGGTGATCGGAAGTGTTTTATTTTTAAACTCATCGTGAGATTTAATAAACGATGGTAGCTTAAAACCTAGCTCAATCTGCTGATTAATAAAAGATTCAGGCGTATGATTTTTTGTTATAACAGAATCACCTTTGTCAGTAAAGAATCTGGGCAGAGTAGCCAGATCATTTTCAAACTTTCTTAAATGTTCTGGAGGCATGTAGGAAATCTGTCCATTAGCGACAGCCATTTCGCAAGTTGGGTTAAAAATAAACAGCTTATTACTCATTTTTTTATTTTGAACACCCTATTTTTTGAAAACTAAGATAATTGGTTTAGTGATTGAGTGCCTAATCCATTGTTAACTTTCAGTTTGGTTTACTCAAATTGTTAATTGGTTATTTTGTAATTATTTGTTTAACATTTTGTGCAACAAGCCATTTTCTTGCATCAGGTTTTTCCGGTTTAATCTGACAGTTTATAAATGTGATTTTATCTGTGTGCCTTACATAAAATGCCATTGCATTTGTTACTCCAAATTTACTCCCTTCAGGATAGGTGCCATCATATTCCATTACACGCTGATTGCTGGTTTTAATTCCTCCTTTAAGTGTAAAATCAATGTTTTCGAAAGTAACATTTTGAATATTATGCCCCTTAATACCTGTTATAATTGAGGGATATTGTTGCGTAAAACTACTTCCGGTAATGTTTTTTAAATGAATATTTGATATGGTACCAATTCTTGTTTGCCTGCCGGTAACTGTTCTTCGTCTGTCAGCCAAAATAATAAAAAAAGCCTGGCCACAGTTTTTTATAACACAATCTCTAATGGTTAAATTATCAATTATAGCTCCATCCATTGATTCAATTGCTATAGCTGAATTTTGAAAGGCATTTACCAAAGTAAGGCCGGAAACATCAAAATTTACAAATGAACCTAAACCATCAGTACCCAGTTTGAAACAATTACCTGCCTTAACATTTAGCTTATCAACAAAACAATTTTTTACAACTATATTTTTACAACCATACTCGCTCCCACTTTTAAAGCAAATGCCATCATCTTCAGATCTTATATGGCAATTTTCAATTAATACATTATGACAATCAACAATATCAATTCCATCCCTGTTAGGAGTTAGATTTCCGGTGTCAACATTTAACCCGCTAATAGTCACTCCATCACATTCAATATAGACTTGTGTCCAACATGCAGGGTAAATTAGTTTAATCCCTGAAACAGTTATGTTTGTAGAAGCTACAAATGCAAGAATTGACGGTCTGTCCTTTTCAGTTCCCAACTCTTTTACATTCATCCAGGGACCATAATTTCCCTGCCCATTTATAGTACCTGAACCTGTAATATTAACATTTTGAACTTTATTGCCATAAATAAGTCTTCTCTGGCAATCATCAAGCATACGATTGGGATATAATGTCTCTATGAGGTGGTGGGGGTAATGAATTTCGTCATCGGATTGAATGCCAAGTAAAACTGCTGTTGAGTCAATTAACAATGTCATATTACTCCCCAGCACAATTTGTCCTGTAAGGAAAGTGCCACTGTGAATATGAACAGTTCCACCTGTACCTTTACATGCATCAATAGCTTTTTGTAACGATTCCTGGTCATTACTTTTTCCATCACCTATAGCCCCAAAATCAAAAATATTGAATACCGGTTGGGCTGTTTGCGAATAGCTATTAATATGCAATAACCCAATAATTACTAGTAGGATCAATTTTTTCATAAATAGATATTTTATAGTTTAGGGTTGGGCATCATAAACCTGCCTGGGTGATGAAATTCCCACCCTACTGCAAATTTAACCGGTGCTTTCCAAACTCATATCATCTCCACTAATCATTTTCATTAATTTTCCGGATATTTTTATAACATGACAATAATTCCCCGAAAGAATACTCTTAAAACACTAAAATATTCAAAAATTGCATAAAAAATTATATGTTTAGTAAGTTGTTAATTATTTGATCGAAAACAACCAGACAATATTTATGTATTATTTAACATTGTGCTCCCTAGGCTTGTAATAATAATTTTAAAAATCCTAATTTATTATTTGTTAACAGGTTTTGATAGGTTTCATCATAATAAAATTAATTTTTGAAGGTATAATGGCTTGTCACGTAATTACCAAATAACTCCATCTTTGCTATTTTGACTTCGTTGATCTTCTATTTATTGGTTTTTCCCTTTAAGCAGGGACAAGTTGTGTTTGCTAAACATGGTTGTTTCATATTTTCAAGGATATAGATGGGAACGGATACATATTTTCCAGTGGCAAACAATAATGCCAGCGGAGTTGCATGTTACTTAATCTGGAAAGGCATTATAAGTAATACCCCATAAATGCCCTGTTTTGTTTATGGCCCCTGGCGCTAAAGAAATAGGACTGTTAGGTGATAATACTTTGATGCCAATCCGTATTTTTTTTGGTGAATTTCGATTTGGCAGTAACCCGACAGGATAGGCTAAAGTTGTTAATGGAAGTGTATTTAAATAGAAATTTGGGGTCCTTAAAAATATTAATTCACAATAAAAGGACATTTAAAAGTATTAGAAATAAAAGGAAATGCTTGCAAAAGCGACAATTGTATTTTTTACGAAAACGAGGTTCCTTAATTTTATATTTACACCTTAGGATGAACGCATGCGTACCAAGATGTTTTCGACAGGTATGAAACTATACCTTTAAACGGTTTAATAAATTATCCAAAATTTAGTTTAATTATTTTGATCAGCTAAACTAATAAAATATTGATTTACAATACCGGTTTACGGTAAAACAATCTTACATTTAATCTGTTAACTATTTCATAACATCTTAATCTATATTATTTGAATAAGCAATATTGCTTCCACAGATTGTGATTAAAGTATATTCAAAATGGTATGTTTTTAATGATGTTGAACTTACCGGTGTTTAATAAATAGTGAACAAATGAAAATTTTAAAACTACTCCTGTCAGGCTTTTTGATAATTTCTGTTTTAGGTTGTTCCAATGATTCCCCTGATCCTGAAAAGCCTGTTTACCTGGTTAAAGCAACCAAAATTAATGACTATACAAAGGAGCAACTGTCAACTTTAATTTCATTGGCTGCCTTAAGTAACCCTGAACTCGCCCCTTTTGTAAAAAAGATTAAATACGGTGTTAAAATTTATTATATTGAATACAAAACCGATTATACTCAGGGCTCCACAATTACTGCATCAGGTTTGTTAACGGTGCCACAAACTGGGAATGTGGCAACCATGTTATTGAGTTTTCAGAACGGTACAATTGTTCAGCACTCCGATGCACCAAGCCAGCGTCCCAATGATTTGGACTTTATGGTTTTACATGCATCTGCCGGAATGGGTTTTACAATATGTATTTCTGATAATATTGGATTTGGGTCATCTTCGGATAAAACTCATCCATACCTAAATAAATCCCTTTTTCAAAAATCTATAGTAAATTTAATTTATGCCGTTAAGGAACTTGAACAAAAGGGTACTACAAATTTGAACTTAAACGGGGACTTATATCTTACAGGTTATTCATTAGGTGGTTGGGCCTCGTTGGTTGCTCATAAATATATAGAAGATGTTGGAATTGAAGGATTCAATCTTTTAGGTTCAACTTGTGGTGCAGGGGCATATAATCTTATTGAAATGCGAGATTATTTGTTTTCACAAACTAACTATATTCAACCCTATTACCTGCCTTTTTTGTTATGGGGTTATAGTTCAACCGGCGATATTGAAAATAATATGGCACTCTTCTTTAATCAGCCATATGCCACCCGGATTCCATCGTTGTATAATGGAACCCTTTCTGGTAGTGAAATAAATAGCCAGTTAACAAGTGATATTACTAACCTAATTGTTCCTGATTTGGTTAATAATCACGGTTTGTCAAAATTTAACAAATTGAATATTGCTTTAATTTCCAATGGTCAGGAAGCTTGGAAAAACAATAAACCGATACATTTCTTCCATGGAACAGCAGATGTTCATGTTCCCTATTCCATAACCGAAAACATAGTGCTGAAGTTTAATAATCTTGGGCAATCAACCGATTTAGTGAAATTTACAACCTTACCCGGAACAAACCATCGAACTGGGTCAATACCAATGTTCCTGGATGTTTTAAATAGTTTCCTGATAAATACCAATTAGTTGGGGGAAAGGCTGTAAAAATTAAATTGATATTATAAAATTTAAAAGTTATTTAAACTTTTTTATTTGCTTGATTTACAATACATACAAGCATACTTATTGAACGTGTTGTGTGTTTAAAATCAAGAGCTTGCTTTTATGCTAACATTTAATATTCTAAAAGTCAAACGATCTATTAAAAGTTTATACCGGCTTTTATTTGTAAATCAATATAGGCTATCGTTTTTGTAATTAACCGGAGTTAAGGATTATTGATTTAACCAATTTGATTTGATTAAGATAGAAAAAGCAAAAGCCGCTTGAATATTTAGTTCAAACGGCTTTGTAATAATATCAAAATTATAAATTATTTGGTCGGGATGGCGCGACTCGAACGCGCGACCACACGCCCCCCAGACGTGTACTCTACCTGGCTGAGCTACATCCCGAGTTCAACCTTTTTTTAACGGTGCAAATATAGTTTTTTATGTAATCCAATCAAGCTGTCATATATAAAAAAAATTAAAATGATTTTTTTGGATGAAAATGATTAAAAATACATTTGGTAATCTGGGCAAAAGGTAAAAAACAGTTATTTTTGTTATAAATTGAAAGTTAACCATTAAAGTGAATAGGTTTTTTTTAAAAAAATATTTATTTAACCACAAGAAAATTAAGCATTTTTATAAGGGAATGTCAGAAAAAATAATACTGCCTGATGATAAGTTGTTACTCTCCGGATTAAAATCCGGTGAAGAAATTTTCTTCCGGTACCTTTTCGATAAATATTACCGGCCACTTGTGGTTTATGCTAATAGGTTACTATGTGATCCCGATTTATCACGTAGCGTTGTGCAGGATATTTTTATTATGTTTTACGAAAAGCGTTCGGAGCTTAACATCCATACCAGCTTAAGGTCACATTTATACCAAAGTGTCCGTAACCGGGCCCTAAATATCCTGAAACATGATAAAATGAAACGCGATCACCATCAAAGGATTTTTGAAACCGGTAACGAAATCGACCAACCTTTAGAATCTGTTGAATATGCCGAACTCGAACAATGCATTAATGCTGCAGTTGTAAGTTTACCTGAGCAGTGTAGGAAAATATTTAGTTTAAGCAGATATGAAGGAGTAACCAACCAGGAAATTGCCGATAAATTAAAAATTTCGAAACGGACTGTTGAAACTCAAATAAGCAAAGCACTTAAAAAAATTAGGGAAGAATTGGCCATAAAGGGATTACTTGAATAGAATAGACTGATTTATTTTAAAACGTGATTTAGAATAAATAAAAATAAGAAAAAAAATAGAATTAAAATACGTGTGTTTTGTTTTTGAATTGTCCTACAAAAGGACATAGAAAATAATCAATGTCTAAAAATGTTTAGTTATGGAATTTTTACTTCAACTATTGGCAGAACTTTTTACAAATGAACCAGAAATGGTTAATGGTGTAACAGTATCTGAAAAACAAAATTGTGATGTAGTTGAGATTATTCCTGTTGAAAATGAAACTGCCGGGTCAGTTTATGAAGAGTCTGTTACTGAGGATAACATCCTTTTCAATTTTGTACAATTTCATTAATCTGTTATTATAAGTTCGGAAAGATGAAAGCTTGAAGAAATAGTATGGAAAAGCAAAAAAGAGAAGAATTAATTATCAGGTATCTCTGTGGTGAGGCAACGCAGCAGGAAGCTGCTGAAGTTAACCAGCTTATTGGCACCGACAGTGATTTCACGAATGAATTCAACCAGTTGAATTTTGCATGGAAGTACTCTGCAATGCCAAGATATGATGCCGAACAGGATTGGTTGAATATTTGCAACAGAATTTCTTTAAATACACAAAACGTATCCCCACTTTCTTATTTAGTAAGAATTGCAGCTGTAATAACACTGTTTTTATCAGTTAGCACAGCATTATGGTTTTATTGGAATGTTCCCGGATATGGCCGGTGGATTGTTTTTGAAACCGGGGCTTCAGCCGATTCAATCGTTTTACCCGATGAGAGTATTGTTTTTCTTAACCGTAATTCTTCCCTTAAATTTAAAAGCGCATTCTCACAAGTTGATCGGCTCGTTTCTTTAAAAGGGGAGGGTTACTTCAATATCGCCAACGACCAAATGCACCCATTCAGGGTTGAAGTTGGGCCGGTATCTGTTAAAGTTTTAGGAACATCATTTCATCTTAACGGAACCCGTAAGGATGGTATTGTTGAGTTAAATGTTACACATGGTTCAGTACTTTTTTCAAACAATAAGGAAAGTTTAAAAATTAAAGAAGGTGAATGGGCTATTGCCGGGGTAAAAGTAATGGGTAAGGGTTATATAACAAACCCTAATTTTATTTCCTGGAAAACCGGACTTTTAGAGTTTAATAACTCACCATTAAATGAAGTGGCCTTGGCCCTCGACAGACATTTTTCTGAAATTGAGTCGGTTAAAATTGATTCAGATAGTGATATTTTTGTAACCACAAAATTTCAGGGGCAATCTCTTTCCGAAATTACTGAGGAATTATCTGTACATTTTCAAAAAAAATTCATTCTTAATAAGGGAATTTTGACAATAACTGATTAAATTCGGGAGCAAACATTTTCTTAATGCTCCCGTTGTATTGTTTTTTTAAGAAAAAAATCAAGATTTTAGGCGGGGTTATTCTTCTTTGGGGAATGACCTCATTTATTTTATTTGCCCAGGTTGAAACAGTTCCCAAAGTAAAAATACCAGGCACCAAGGCATCAACAAATGAACTTATTAAACTTCTTGAAGCTGAATCAGGATGGGTAATTAGTTACAGCTCAAGGCTTTGTGTTAATGAAAGCATAGCGCCTTTACCTGGTTTTCACTCCTTAATTGACCATCTTAATAAAATATTTTTAAATTGTCCCTTTGATTATGAATTAAGGGGTAAGCGTATTATTATAAAACCTGCAGTAAAAAGTGAAGCCTTTTTTGTGGTAAGTGGCTTTGTGTTGGATGAAGAGTCTGGTGAAAGTTTACCATCAGCCGGAATTTTTCTCCCAAAAAGTACCGTAGGAACAGTATGTAATAATTATGGTTATTACAGTATTTCTTTACCACAAGGTGAGTGGCAATTAAGGGCTTCATACGTGGGTTACCAGGTTAGGGACAAGGTTTTTAATCTTAGGGGAGACACAGTTATAAATTTTAATTTAAATTCGGCGATTCAGTTAAAGGAAATTGCAGTTTTGGGTCATTTTAACCCCGATTTGATTAATGCTGTCCGAATGGGAGCTGTTGTACTGTCGGTTGAAGAAATCAGGAGCACACCTGCGTTGTTAGGTGAAACAGATTTGATTAAAAACATTCAGATGTTACCTGGTGTTCAGGGTGGAAGCGAAGGTTTTTCAGGGTTGTATGTAAGAGGTGGAGGCCCCGACCAAAACCTGATTCTTTTAGATGATGTGCCTGTTTATAATGTTGGCCATTTACTTGGTTTTTTTTCAATTTTCAATGCAGATGCAGTTAAACATGTATCGGTTTTAAAAGGAGGATTTCCGGCTCGCTATGGGGGCCGCTTATCATCAGTTGTAGATGTTAGGATGGTTGAAGGAAACCGGGAAAAAACAAAAGGAACCATTAATCTTGGTTTATTGTCTTCGGGAATTAGCCTAAACGGTCCTGTAAAAAAAGATAAATCAGGGTATGCATTATCATTCAGGAGAACATACCTTGATGCTATTGCCGGATTGGCACAACGGGGAAAAGATGAAACTGCCAATTACTATTTTTTTGATCTTAACGGTAAGTTTAACCATACCTTTAACCCCAAAAACAGGATTTATTTAAGTAGCTATTTTGGAAGGGATAAATACTTTACGGCATATAACTTTATTAATGTACCTGATGTAGTTTTATCATCTCCATCAACAAGGCTAAATGATGAAAATTCAGCAGGTTGGGGAAATTTTGTTTCGGCCTTAAGATGGAATCATCTGTTTAATAATAAGTTATTTTCAAATATCACTGCCACCTACTCAAACTACAGGTTTTTCATAGGTGTAAAAAGAAATAACCAGGTTAATAATACCTGGGATAGTTTTGAGCAGAATTATGTTAGTGGGATACAGGATTTTAGCATTAGGGCTGATTTTGATTATTATCCATCAAACGGAAATATTGTTAAGTTTGGCGGTAATGTAATTTACCACTTGTTTAATCCTGGTATTGATATTATTCAAAGAAGCGTTAATACATCAGCTCCTGTTGATACCACCATTGGCAATATTGGACTTGAAGGATGGGAGCACCATTTGTTTTATGAGAATGAGTTTACATCTGGAGATAATTTCAGGATTAATTTAGGTGGGAGGCTAATTCTTTTTAAAGGCCAGGATAAAGTATATTGGTCGGCTGAGCCAAGAGTATCGGTTCACTATTCTTTACTTCCAAATTTAGCTTTAAGAACTGCTTTCTCTTCAATGTCGCAATTTATTCATATGGTAAGCTCTTCAAATGTGGCCTTGCCAACAGATTTATGGTTACCGGTAACTGATAAAATTCCACCCATGAGAGCTTTACAGGTTTCGCTGGGAAGTGATTTGAATATTGATTCCGGAGAGATTTATACTTTAAGTTTTGATTTATATAAAAAATGGCTTGATAATATTTTACATTACAGGGAAAGCACTGGTTTTTTTGATTACAGTAGCAACTGGGAAGATAAGTTAACCGGAGGTGAAGGAACATCCTATGGTCTTGAACTTTTGTTTAGGAAGAACAAAGGAAAATTAACAGGATGGTTGGGTTATACCCTCGCCAGAACCTTCAACCGGTTTGAAGAGATTAACAATGGTAAGGAGTTTGCAGCCAGGTTTGACAGAAGGCACGATATAGGTTTATCTGTTAATTATGGATTTAACAGCAGGTTGGATGGAGGTCTAATGTGGCAGTATGGCTCTGGGACCCCAATCACCCTTCCATCTGAAAAGTATTTTGCCCCTGATTTACCATTCATTGGCTCAACAAATAATCAAGGTTATTCCGAAAATGCCATTTCAATAAATGGATTTAGAATGCCTGCTTTTCACAGGTTGGATGTTGGGCTTAACTTTAAAAAAGAATTTTCAAAGGGAGAACAAACCTGGAGTGTTGGTATTATTAATTTATATGGCCGTCAAAATCCATTTCTATTGTATTTTGCACAAAAAAATGGTTCGGGACCGGGCACGGCACACAGACAACTTAAACAATTAAGTATTTTCCCGTTTCCAATACCTTATATAAAATATTCGTTTAAGTTTTAAACGATTTGAAATAAGTCCAATTTGGTTGGGACTTATTTTCTAATGACAAAAAAAATAGTTCTGTAAACAGGCGGGTTTAACAGGTATTATGGAATAATATTTAAAATTATTAGGTATGAAAGGCATTATTTCACAGTACATAAAATTTATGTTTTTTTGCATGATGGTACTAACTTTTGCAGCATGCGAAAAAGACATCAACCTTAAACTTAAAGAGGGTGGTGGACGCCTTGTTTTATTTTCATTCCTTACCCCCGATTCGGTTTTTTCTGTGCATTTGAGCCGTAGTGTTAGCCATTCATCAATTGATGATTTTGAACGTGTATACAACGGGTATATTAAAATTATTCAAAACGGAGATAAGGTTGACTCATTTAAGTATCCCTTTAAGGAGCTTTGGGCCTACCGTGAAAATTTGGTAGTAAAAACAGGCGATTTGTTTGAAATTGAAGCAGGTGATATGGATGGAAATTCAATTACCGGATCAACCCTTATTCCACCAGTGGTTAAAATTGATGATCTTGATACTATTCGAAGATTGTCGCCCAATATTAACGGGGGAATGGGGTATTTTATCGATTGTTATATTTCTTTCAATGATCCGCCGCGGGAAAGGAACTATTATCAGTTGATATTATCCGAAGAGATTTGGGATAATAATGGAGGAGATATTAAATATTCATACCAATTAATAAACTTTATTAAAGATGACCCGGTTTTTTATATCCGTGATCAGGAAGGTAGTTTATTAGGGGGAATTGATTTTAAGGGAACTTTCCCCGATGAACTATTTGATGGGACAAAGAAAAAGCTGAAGGTACGAATCCCTGCCAGCTTTGTTGAAAAACCAGAAAGTGGTAGAAAAAGACGTTTAACTTTTTTACTTCTTTCTCAAACAATGGATTATTTTAATTATTTAAGGAGCAGAGTTGTTGCGGAGCATAACTATGAATTGCCTATTGTTGATCCAATTAAAATTCATACCAATGTTAAAGGCGGATTGGGTTTGGTTGGAGGAATTTCTGTGGCCAGAGACTCTTTGGTTTTTGAACGCCTGTAAATATGTAACTATCAATAATTCAATTTGTAAAAAAGACAGTTTGGCTTAAAATTATCGGGGTTAATTAAAAAAGGTGAATTGCGTTGTTTGGATTTGAAGTTAAATTTAACTGCTTATTTGTCATATAACCTGACGAAATGGTATCAAATAGTAAAACGGTATTACTTTTGCTATCAATCGATTACTTTAATTATAAAATAACTAATATAAAAATATAAATATTTAAATATCATGGCATTGTTTGGGAAGCTTGAAAATTTGGAAGAAAAGAAGGTTGACGGAACGGCTGTTTGCGAAGTAGAAAAAGTAAAAGTTTTGATAATCGGATCTGGCCCGGCCGGATATACTGCAGCCATTTATGCTGCACGGGCAAACCTGTCACCGGTAATGTACGAAGGATTGCAACCGGGTGGCCAACTTACCACAACCACAGAGGTAGAAAACTACCCCGGATATCCCGACGGCATAACAGGGCCAGAAATGATGGAACAGCTAAAAAAGCAGGCTGAAAGATTTGGGACATCAGTCAGGTTTGGTATGGCAACAAGTGCTGATTTATCAAAGCGGCCATTTAAAATAACAATCGACGAAAAAAAGGTAATTGAAGCTCAGTCGGTAATAATTGCCACTGGGGCAACTGCCAAATATTTAGGTTTAGCCGATGAGTTAAAATATGCAGGAAGTGGTGTTTCTGCATGTGCTACTTGTGATGGTTTCTTTTACAGAGGTAAAGATGTGGCAGTAGTTGGTGGTGGCGATACAGCTGCTGAAGAGGCCCTTTATTTATCTGGACTGGCAAACAAGGTATATCTTATAGTAAGACGTGATGAATTACGGGCATCAAAGGTTATGCAGGAGAGAGTTTTTAACACCAGGAATATTGAAATTTTATGGGAGCACCAAACCAAGGGACTCTTTGGAGATGGAGTTGTTGAAGGTGCCTTGTTATGGAAAAAGAAAGGAACTCCTGATGAGGAAGAGGTAAGGATAAAAATTGACGGTTTTTTTCTTGCAATTGGTCACAAACCCAATTCAGATATTTTTAGTAACTATATTGAAACTGATAAAGTTGGATATATTAAAACTATACCGGGTTCATCCAAAACTAATGTAAATGGTGTTTTTGCCTGTGGCGATGTTCAGGACCCCGTATACAGGCAGGCGGTTACCGCTGCTGGCTCAGGGTGCATGGCAGCTATTGATGCTGAGCGTTGGCTGGCCGAACAGGAAATCAAATAAGAACCTGTTCGGAATTAATAATAATTAATGAAAAAGGAGAGTAGGATTTAGTCTTTCTCTTCTTTTCTTTTTTCATATTTGCATTACAAATCAGGTCCAATTTTACAACTGGAAATTTTAGAATCCAATCACAATATTGGGACTCACATAATTTTAAACAACAATTAACCAACCTCCTTTTTTAGGGGTATAACCGTTGCCAATTAATGAACAAACAACGTGAAATTATTTTGCTGAATATTTCAGGTGCCGATAAACCCGGGTTAACCGCAATTTTAACTGATGTTCTTGCGTTTTACAAAGTAAATATTTTGGATATTGGACAAGCAGTAATTCATGAAGACCTCGGTTTGGGAATTTTATTTGAAGTACCACCAAAAGCTGAATCTTCGCCTATTCTAAAAGATTTATTATTTAAAGCCTATGAAATTGGATTAAATGTAAAGTTTACACCTATTCCTGAAAATAAGTATAACGAATGGGTTACTAATCAGGGCAAGGAGAGGTTCATCGTAACTCTTCTTTCACGTAAATTAACAGCCATGCAACTTGCGGCAGTTACAAAGGTAATATATGACCAGGGATTAAATATTGATGTAATTTCAAGGTTATCGGGAAGAATTCCGTTAATTGAAAAGGATAGCAATTCAAAATCGGTTGTGGAATTCTCTGTACGTGGTACCCCAAAGGATATTGAAGTAATTAAAAGCCAGTTTATTGAAATTTCGGGCCACACAGGTGTTGATATTGCTTTTCAGGTTGATAATATTTTCAGGCGAAACAGACGTTTAGTTTGTTTTGATATGGATTCAACACTTATTCAGGCTGAAGTTATTGATGAATTAGCGCGGCGAGCCGGAGTGTATGACCAGGTTAGTGCCATTACCGAAGCTGCCATGAGAGGTGAAATGGATTTTAAAGAAAGTTTTGTTAAGCGTGTGGCATTGTTAAAGGGTCTGGATGAGTCGGTTATGAAGGAAATTGCTGAATCTTTGCCATTAACCGAGGGGACAGAAAGATTGTTCAGTACATTAAAGAAATATGGTTACCGCACGGCTATTCTTTCAGGTGGATTTACATATTTTGGTAATCACCTGAAAAGTAAACTTGGAGTAGATTATGTTTTTGCCAATGACCTCGAGATTAAAGATGGTAAGTTAACTGGTAAACATCAAGGTGAAATTGTTGATGGTGAAAAGAAGGCAGAATTATTAAAACTAATTGCATTTAAGGAAGATATTTATCTGGATCAGGTAATAGCCGTTGGCGACGGATCCAATGATTTACCAATGATTAAACTAGCCGGGTTGGGAATAGCATTCCATGCCAAACCAAAAGTTAAGGCATCTGCAAAACACTCTATTTCTGAAATAGGATTGGATGCCATATTATACCTGTTAGGATTTCGCGACAGGGAAATTAATCTGTAAGTAATCAGAACTTTGTTACTTATTTTTGGTATTTTAAATTTGATCCCTGTTATAATTCTGCTTTTAATTAACATAAATGGAAAAAAAAGTTTGCATTAATGTTTTGTGTTGGCCGAAATTAGGAATGTTTTTTATTTCTGATTAAAACATCACTTTAGGTTTTAAAGTATACAAGTTTAAGGTTAATGAACGCTGAATTTACGAATTACCTCAAATTTTTATCTGTGTTTCAAATTGATTTATCCAAAATTAAAATCGAAGATGGAATTATTCATTTATAATTGCGTCAAAAAACTGATATTTTATTTTAATTAAATTATTATTTGTGGCAATTAAAACTCCGAATAAAATTATATAAACAGAGAGTTTAATTTAGCTTAATTCCTGATACTGAAAATTGCAAAATAAAAGTGTTTATTGGTTAAAGTAATATCACATATATTGATGATTGATATTAAAATGGTTGACCTACGGGTAATATATTACAGATGAAACGAACATGTTTGCAAAAAACGCAACCCTTATGGACCGAAAATCGGGGAGGCAAAAATGATTCAGGTTAGTGTTACCCGGCCTTAAACTTAAAATTATTAACAGATGAAATTAATTTACTTTTACCTTATCGTTATTTTTCTTTATGGTGGATTTAGTATTAACACCACTGGTCAGGTTACTCCTCCGTCATGTGTTATTACTGCACCTCACAGTAACTCATACTTTCAAAAGGGGTCTGATATTATAATTAAGATTTATTCATCTACCGCTGGGGGAAGTTATCAGGGTTTTCCGGTAATTAAAATAGAACTATATAATAATGGGGTATTTATTGGTGAAGCTAATACCCAGGTGTCAAATACATATACCTTTGTTTGGCAGGGAGTTGCTGTTGGAACACATTTGATAACCGCAAAGGCTTATGATTCAAACGGTAATAATTCCCTTTCGGCAGGTGTAATAATTAATGTTGGAAATGTAGCAGTAACCAAAACCGGAATGAGTGCCTGTAAAGGTAAATATGTTGGTAACATTATTGCGGGCACAATACGGAATGATTATACTACATATTGGAATGCCGTAACTTCTGAGAATGCTGCCAAATGGGGTTCAATTGAGCATTCAAGGAATATTATGAACTGGACCTTGGCCGATCTGGCCTATAACCATGCAAGGACGAATAATATCCCTTATAGGTACCATGTATTGGCATGGGGTAGCCAGTACCCATCATGGATTACATCTTTACAACCCAATGATTTTAAAGCTGAAATGGAACAATTAATGTCCCTTGTTTCACAAAGGTATCCATTTATCGATCAGGTTGAAGTTTTAAACGAAGCTATGTACCTTAATACATGGAACGGACAGGAGCATGCAGCAGGGACACCTTACTTCAGGGCAGGGCTGGGAGGCCCGGGAGTAACTGGTTACGATTGGGCGATTTGGTTATTTGAAAAGGCCAGACATTATTTTCCAAATTCAAAATTAGTGTTGAATGATTTTGAACTTGAAAACAATCAAAATGGAATCAGGGAATTGTTAAATATGATAAAGGTTTTGCGCGACCGGAATTTAATTGATGGTTTTGGCACGCAAGCCCATACTTTTAATGTTGACAATACTTCGGCCAATGCAATACAGTCAGCTTTAAACCTTATGGCAACATCCGGTATTCCAATTTATGTTACCGAATTGGATTTAAAAGGAACCGCAAATCCGGCAACCGAAGCCAGCCAATTGGCAAGTTACCAGAAGGCTTTTCCTGTTTACTGGAACCACCCTGCAGTTGCAGGCATTTCATTGTGGGGTTATGTACAAGGGACAATGTGGCAGGCGGACGCCTATTTGCTTTCATCATCAGGTACAGAGCGTACAGCATTATCATGGCTAAAATCTTACCTATCAGAGCGTCCTGATGTTGGTTATCCTTGCTGTCCGGTGCCCCCTACAAATGTAATTGGGGTAAGAAGCGGTATTAATGATAATTTAATTAGTCTTTTTCCAAATCCTGCCACTAATGGAAGAGTTAATTTGCAAATTAAACAGCCTGTTACATCAAATATTTCGGTTTCAATTTATAATCAATATGGACAATTATTGCTGCATTATAATAATCCTCCAACCGATAGTTTTGATATTAACCTGAATGGATTTGCCAATGGCCTTTATTTAATTCATCTTTCCTGTGATGTATGGTATTCTGTAAAAAAAATTGTAATAATGCAGTAAACCCTGAGGGGTATTAAAATAAGGAGTCACAAACCCGATAAACAGGGTTAAAATTATTATTTGATTAAAAAGTTAACAACCAGTATTATATGACAGAATATGGTTGTCTTTTTAATAAAAATTTCTGCAAAAATAGTATCGGTATTTGGTAAATGAGTATTTGAAATTCTACTTTTACTTATCTAACTTAACTTTTGTTTTTTCAGGTTTTATTATCGCTATAATGTGATAATAAATCACATTTGTAATTTCTTTTTTGTTTTTCAACAGGTAACTATTTTTATCAGGCTTCTCTTAACCATCCTGGAGAGTTTAGCTGTATTAAAATTTTAATATAATGTGTTATTCCTTAAACTTAATAATTAACCCCAATAAGAAGCAGGCCTGAGTCGTTAATAATAACTTGTCCCGACTTTTCGGGTAACACGGATGAACCTGAGATCGGCGAAGCCAAAATTCATCATGCGTCCCCCCCTAATAACTGGACAAGCTATCCTGCCTTATTTAACAATTATTTACCCATGAAAAAAACCAAATTTACCCTGCCATTGGTGATAATATTTATTATAGCAGGATCTCTGACCTTTATTCAATTAAACGCAAAACAAAAAAATAAATATGCTGAATTTGAGTTAAATGGGAATGAATATCTTAACTTAAATAGTGAAAGTATTTTTTATGGCCAATCTATATTTATTGATGAGGATTTAATTAGTAACCGAATACCTGACAATGGTATTGACAACGAAGGATTGCAAAAATCAAATAAAAAGGGCACTTCTCCCGGGCTGTCAGGAAGTTCCTTGCCACTGGTTTATAATGTTGAAAATAGAGGGGTAAATTTCCCAAAACCAATATTACCAGCTTTAAACCAGTTGCCAGTTGTAGCACCTTTAACTGATCCTTTTATGTGGTCAGCTACAGACCCGCACAATTGGACTGATGCAGCAACAGCCCGATCTGTTAATTTTAACGATTGGAGTAAAAGACGATCCGAAATTGCATGGGAAATCCAGAATTATGAAATTGGAGAAAAACCAGTTGTAGCACGTGAAAATGTATCTGCTTCTTATTCAAATGGAACACTTACAGTAATTGTTACCAACCCGCTTAATAACCAAACACTGACTTTAACCGCAGCAATTGCATTACCAACAGGTGCAGGTCCTTTTCCCGCAATAATTGGCATGAATTCGCCAACAGGGAGTTTGCCAGCAACCATTTTCAGTTCGCGAAATGTTGCACGTATAACTTATTCATTAAACCAGGTTACTTCTTATAACGCTCATAGTAATAATGATCCGTTTTACCGCCTTTACCCGCAATTTAATGTTGATAATCACGGGCAATATGCTGCATGGGCATGGGGGGTTAGCAGAATAATTGACGGATTGGAGATTTGCCAGGCATCATTACCCATTAATCTTGAGAAAATTGGAGTAACAGGATGTTCCTATGCAGGAAAAATGTCACTATTTGCAGGGGCTTTTGATGAGCGTATAGCATTAACCATTGCACAGGAGTCGGGAGGTGGAGGAGTCCCAGCATGGCGTGTTTCCGAAACCCTGGGGAATGTTGAAAAATTAGGTTCAACAAACTGGAGCTGGTTTAGAAATGAGATGTTTAACTTTAGTGGCACTAATACTTCCAAATTACCGCATGATCATCATGAGTTGTGTGCAATGATTGCCCCCAGAGCTTTATTTCATATTGGAAACCCTGATATGGTTTGGTTAGCAGAAGAATCTGGCCATGTTTCAATTATGGCTGCACGTGAGGTTTATAAAACTTTTGGTATTGAAGACAGGATAGGGTTCACAATTATTGGCGGACATAATCATTGCGCTGTACCAACAAGCATGTATCCTGAAATTGAAGCTTTTGTTGATAAATTTTTGCTTGGTAATATGAATGTTAACACTATTCAAATGAAAAGCAGGTTTACAACGGTTGATCATCAAAGATGGATTAATTGGTGGGGAACCAATAACCCAGAATTCCCGGCTCCTGCGGGCGGGCAATATGAATATCATTGGTTTGAAGCTGAGAGGTTTGTTACTTTAACCCAGGGAAACGATTTTAATATTGTAAACTCTCCTGCTGCATCCAATGGTCAATACATAACTGTTAAAGCCGGAACCCAGGCAATATCAGCTCCTCCTTCAACAAATGCAGGTATTATAACTATCCCTTTTACCATTTCTACTCCGGGTACATATAATATTTTTGCCCGGATAAATTGTGCAACTGCTGATGATGATTCTTTTTGGCTTAAAGTAAATAATGGGTCATTTTCAATGTTAAATGGGTTAAGTACAGGCGGTGCATGGCTTTGGACCAATTTATTAAGTGCAAACTTTTCAGCAGGCGAACATTCTATTACTATTGGTTACCGTGAAGATGGTGCATTTCTTGATAAAATTTGCATTACAAACTACCTGTATGCACCTACCGGAATGGGTGAAATTGATCCAATTGTGGGGTTAGGGCTTATAGAAGGAAATAGCGAATTTTCATTAGATCAAAACACCCCAAATCCATTTAATTCCAAAACACTGATTTCTTTTGAATTACCAATTCAGGCACTTGTATCTTTAAAAGTATTTAATTTACTGGGAATGGAGGTAAGGGAACTTGCGGGTAGGGAATTTTCATCGGGTAAACATTTTATAGAATTTGATGCGTCAAATCTTTTAAAAGGGTTATATATTTATACCATGAATGTAGGAGGGTATTCTATTAGCAGGAAAATGGTACTGTCAAAAGATTAACAGGTATTCATTTTTTTATGCCATTAAGTATTCTGCTTGGAGTTGATAAGGTTTAAATAAGTTGTAAAACAAATATTATATTAAAACTACACTCATTCTTTAATAGTTTTTTCAGAATGAGTGTTAGTTAAAAAGTGATTTCAATACTATTTGTTTTATATCGCTCACCATAAAGTCTTTAATATATAAGTCTGGTTTGGATTACAGTTAACCCGATATTACATTTTCCTTATTCTAACCTCAATTTTTTTGGTATCTTTTAATAATTCAACCAGCAGATTTGTATCAGTTTTACTGTAATGATACGGGTAGAGAATTTTTGGCATAAACATTTTAGCAGCATCTGCAGTCATTTCTGGAGTCATGGTGTAGGGTAGGTTCATAGGTAAAAATGCAATGTCAATATTTTTTAAGTTACCCATTTCGGGTATATTCTCAGTATCACCAGCTACATAAACCCTTTTATCACCAAAAGTAATAACATATCCATTCCCCGAACCCTTTGGATGATAAGGGTTCCCATTTTCTCTTTTATGTAAAATATTATATGCAGGAACAGATTCTATAATTATATCCTGAACAGTTACCTTTTCATTATTTTTCATTACCTGCCCCTTTTGTAGTATCTCTCCGGAGGTAATATTTACAATAAGCCTGGTATCATCTTTTTGTATTGCATTTATTGCATTTTGGTCAAGATGGTCGCCATGTTCATGAGTTATTAGAACTAAATCAGCTTTGGGAAGTGTTGAGTAGTCGGCCATGCGACTGAATGGGTCAACATGTATGTTTTTACTGTTGTAGTTAAACATTAGGCTTCCGTGGCCTATAAACCATATTTCCAAATCACCCTTGTTAGTTTTAAAAACATCTTTATTTATCTGGCCCATGGCTAATTGAGTTATTGAACTCAATAAAAAGAAACCGGTTAAAATTCTTGATTTCATCATAAAAATTGGTTTTTAATAAAAAGGAACATTTCCGTTTTACCCCAAACAACCAGCTAGTTATATTATATAATTTTGTATTTGAAGCAAAACAGATAAAGTTTGTTTTACTATTCACACCCCTTCATATTTTTTACTTTTTTATTAACAAATTTCGTTAAACTTTTGTTGTGATACAAAGTATCTTGATTGTGTTTTAATGAGGGAATTTATAAAAAAACTGCCAAAATACTGGTACGAGTATTATGGCAGTCTATCAGATTTAATTAAATTTCTTTTATTCAGTTGATTTCTCTTCTTTTTCAAGATTAAAATTTACAGGGATAATATAACTTACTTTTACATTCTTACCCCTTTGAGTTCCCGGTTTCCAATCGGGCATATTTTCAATAACGCGCCAGGCCTCCAAATCAAGTAACGGGTGCACGCTACGTAATACCTTAAGGTTCCCAACTTTACCTACCTCGGAAATTACAAACTGAATAAATACTTTTCCTGTTATTCCTTTGGCCTTGGCTTCTTCAGGATATTTTACGTTTGTTATTAAATATTCTTTTAGGGCATCATCTCCGCCAGGAAACTTAGGCATATCTTCGACAACAAAGAATACCGGTTCTTCATCAGATTTAGTTTTGGTACCTGTATTTTCCTTTATAATTTTTTCTTTAACAATAATTTCAACCACTCCGTTGGTGCCATTATCCCCATATTTTTCTTTGGCTGAGGGCCCTTTTATTACATGGATTTTTTCAATTGATCCAGGATGCAGGGTCTCCATTTCTTCGGCTGAAATCTCTTTGCCATTTTTTATAATAATTGGTTTTTTATCTCCTTTGTCATCGGAGCTTTTTCTTATTATAATCTTTTCAGTTTTTTTCCCTTGGTTATTATCACCATTTACAATTATTTCATGAATTTCCTCCCTGTCACTTAAAGCCATAACTTTTACCTCCTTTTTTTCATTCCATATTATGGTATCGGGAAGCATCACAATTTTAATTTCTTTTCCTGAACTGGCAGGTGCTTTTATTGTTTTAAAACCAACAAATGAAAAGGCTAATTCTTTATCATTTCCTATGTTGATTAATTCGAAATGTCCATTATCATTTGAAACGGTACCTGTTTGAGTACCAACCACAATTATTGATGTTCCAGCCAATGGCTTTCCATCCTCTTGTACAACCACTCCCTTAATTTTTTCAGGTGTTTTTTTATTAGCAGAATTACTTTTCTTTTCTTTTTTTACTTTCTCCTGCGGTGTGGTGTTCTGAACTATCTCAATGTTATTTGCTTTAACATATTTGTATTCTGGTTTGGCAAATGCGTAAAAGATAAATGCTATTGCTGGTATAATTAATAGCGGTTTAAATTTTTTAATTGCAGGAACAGATGTATTTTTCATCATGATAAATCTTTTTTTGTTGAGTGAATAACTAAATGGATGCCCAAGCCTTATTGCCTCTCCTCCCATTAACTGGTTTAATAGCACAGCCTTGTAAATAACAGGGTCATCGGTGACAAGAAGGGCTCTCTGGTCGGCAAGGTATTCGTGATTTTGCCTTACAAAATGGCCATAAAACCATACAATCGGATTAAACCATTGCATCATGCAAAGTATTTCGGTTAAAACCAAATCAATCCAGTGATGTTGCTTTATATGTTCAGCTTCGTGTGTAACTATTTCCCTTTTTTCCTTTTCAGGAGTTGAAGAATTAACAAATACGAATGAGAAAAATGAAAACGGAGCCTTAATTGTAGCATTCCGGATTACTTTGATTTTGCCAAAAAACTCTTTTTCCGAATTCCTTATTAGATTAACAATTTTGAAGGATTGTAATGATAAACGTATTAATAAAATCAATACTCCAAGGGTAAATAATGCAATGGCTGAATTTTTCCAGGTTATCAATTCATTTGTTGAGCTTTCAACTCCGACAATCGAAGGCAAATCACTTTGTACAGAGGCTGCCATAACCTGAATATTTACCGCATATCGTATTGTGATCAGAGGAAAAATAAAAGAAGCAAGCAGGCCGCTTATCAGGTAAATTCTTTTAACAATAAAGAACCTGTCGTTTAGAAGGAATAAATAATAAATCAACGAAAAAGCGGTTATCCAGATAGCAGATTTAATTATGTAAGTGGTAATTTGTTCCATAATTTAACATATTTATTTTTTTACTTTCCTCGTTTAATAGCCTTAAATAATTAATCTATTTATAACTGGTTTTAACCTTTGTGCTGGATTTGGCCAATTCCGATTTTGTTTCTTCCAATAACTCTTCCAGTTCTTTTATTGAAAGGTCTTTTTCGCGTGCAAAAAATGAAGCCATTGCCGGAAATGAATTGTTGAAATAGTTTTTCATTAAACCAAATAATTGGTTCTTGGAATATTCATCCTTTTTAACAAGGGGAAAATATACATGGACATTTCCAAATGATTTATGGCCAACATATCCCTTTTTTTCCAAAATCCTGATAATAGTTGATACTGTGTTTCTTGCTGGTTTAGGGTCACTAAAACATTCGCGAATGTCTTTTACCAAACCTTCATTCATTTCCCACAATATCTGCATTACTTGTTCTTCCGCTTTTGTGAGTTGCATATTAATCGTATTTGTCAATCCTTCAATACAAATATATGACTAAATATTTAGTCGCACAATAGCAGTTTTGATAAAACGACTAAATGTTTAGTCAAAAAATGTTAATTTTTATAAGTAGAATAAATTCCATCTGTCTTTAAAAGATTTTTTAAATAAAAAAAGCTGTCTTTTTTGAGACAGCCCTTTTAAAATGTGTTGATATAAAGTTTACAAACTTGCAATTTTATCGATTTTATATTTACCGGCATTTAGTTTCTCAGCAACTTCTGCAAATGCATTAATTGTATAATCAACATCCTCAATGGTATGAACTGCCGTAGGAATAATACGAAGCATTATTTGCCCTTTTGGAATTACAGGATATACAACTATTGAGCAAAAAATATTGTAATTCTCACGAAGATCCATGGTAAGTGCTGTGGCTTCGGGAATTGTACCATCCAGGAAAATAGGGGTTACAGGGCTTTCGGTTTTACCAAGGTTAAACCCTTTTTGGCGAAGGCCTTTTTGCAGGGCATTCACAACTTTCCATAAATTATCTTTAAGTTCCGGTTGCGACCTAAGGAGCTCAAGTCTTTTAAGTGCGCCGTAAACCATTGGCATTGGAAGAGATTTTGCGAAAATTTGCGAACGCATGTTGTATCTCAGGTAATTTACAACATCTTCGCGGCCTGCAACAAAAGCACCAATTCCTGCCATTGATTTTGCAAATGTTCCAAAAAGAACATCTACGCCGTCCTCAACACCAAAATGTTCCGCTGTACCGGCACCTGTTTTACCCATTGTACCGAATCCATGTGCGTCATCAACCAACAAACGAAATTCGAACTCATTTTTTAAAGCTACAATTTCATCAAGTTTCCCGAGGTCCCCGGCCATACCAAATACACCTTCGGTAATAACCAAAATACCTCCACCTTGCTTTTGTGCAAGTAGTGAAGCCCTTCCAAGCTGTTTGCGTAGGTTTTGTATATCATTATGAGGATATACAAATCGTTTACCTATGTGCAGGCGTAAACCATCAAGTATGCAGGCGTGTGATTCTGAATCATACACAATAACATCGTTACGGTTAACCAGGGTATCAATTATTGAAACCATTCCCTGGTAACCAAAATTCAAAAGGTAAGAATCTTCTTTTTTAACAAATTCAGCAAGTGCAGCTTCAAGCTCTTCATGCTTACTGGTATGACCAGACATCATCCTGGCGCCCATCGGATAAGCCAAACCCCAGTCCCTTGAAGCATCTGCATCTGCTTTTCGAACCTCGGGGTGATTAGCAAGACCAAGGTAGTTGTTTAAACTCCAGGTTAATACTTCTTTTCCACGAAATTTCATTTTCGGGTGAATTTCCCCTTCAAGTTTGGGAAACATAAAGTATCCATGGGCCTCCTTACCATATTGGCCTAATGGACCCATATTTGTGCTTATCTTATTAAAAATATCCACTTTTATAATTTTTAAAATGATTTTGGCAAAGGTAATCTTTTTTGACACTTTAGAAATCAACTTAAACTTTAATTTTTATTTCATTATTTAGTTATAGTTAATTTTAAGGTTTAGTGATGTGTTTTTTTAGAAATAAAATTATTCCAAATATAAGTTTTCCGGGATGTTAAAAATGCGAAAATGAAATATAAGTGCCACGAACTACATTTTTACATTTCAAAGATAACCACTAAGGCCATGAAAGCCAGCACCAATACACACCCTTAAAAAACCTTGCAGTGGCAAAAGGCCTGGTTGCGCCTCCGGTTATGAAAAAATGACCGTTAGCGGTTGAAAAATCAACCCAAACGCCATCTCTGAAAATCCGTATATTTTTATTAATAATAGCCATTATATTAGTTTTTTATGGTATAATCCAAATATCGCCAAGCTGTGGATTTGCCGGGGCCGATGATTGGTAAGAAACTTTTACACCGGTGGAACGGTCTAATTTGGCTTTGTCAGGTGCGCTCATAAGGCCGTTTGCTAAGTTTGTGGCAACGGTATTATTTGCCTTAGCGTTCCATGTAGCTTTTTCGGCATCGGAAACAAAGCGGTTATTGGCATCCTGGGTAATAACGCTTGCAGGGTGGTTGGCAGGGTGGGTATAGTTGTTTGCCCCGGCAGCAATACCATCTAATTTTGATTTATCGGTTTTGCTCATTAAACCGTCAAGGCTATTAGTGGCTAAGGGAACATCACCGCCCGAACTTTGCACCCATTGAGAACCGTTATATGTGTATTTTTTATTTTCGGTTTTCACGTAAACAGTCCACCCATTGTCAGGGTTTGGATAGGTGGTTGCAAGGTCGGTAAAGGTGTTAACCGCTTCTTTCCAGTCCAACGATTCAACCAAAGCGGTTAATTTATTATCCGTTTCGTTTCTGGTGTATTTGTCGTTCCATGTAGCTTTTTCGGCATCGGTAACAAAGCGATTATTGACATCTTGGGTAATAATACTGGCCGGGTGGTTTGCAGGGTGTGTATAGTTGGTTGCGCCCGGTGAATAAATAAAGTAATCACGATACATCGGGTGAGCACTTAAACAAAGAATGAAATTATTTCTAATACATAGTGAAAGTTCATTATTTTAGCAGGAAATCCATTTTATAGCATTGGGTCCAATTATCAAAAATGGCTTGGTTTTTGATAATTGTCCAAAGAAAAAATATTTGAGCTTGTAGTTTAATTAAAGCGTTGATATTGAGAATAGTGGTGTTTATATTATTTTAATAATCATCATCTTAAAAAATTCAAAATAAAATTACTATTGGGTTTAGATAAATGGTTTTAAGGAAAACAGTATCTTTGCAAAATGTTTTCTGACTAAATTATGTAATTTTTAAGAAGTTTTCATTGTAAAGTATTCAATAAATGCGGAAAATATTGTTATTGTTATCAATTGTATTGATTTCATCATGTAGTAAATATCAAAAATTGCTAAAAAGCAATGATCACGATTTAAAGTTTCAAAAGGCCATGGAGTATTACCAGGCCGAAGATTATATGAGAGCCAGTACATTATTGAAAGATTTAATAGGTATTTACAGAGGTACTGAAAAATCTGAGGAAGCTCATATCATTTATGCAAACTGCCTATATGGGATGAAGGATTATATCTTAGGAGGGCACTATTATAAAATGTTTGTTCAAAATTATCCTACAAGCAATAAATCGGAGGAGGCTCAGTTTATGTCGGCATATTGTAATTACAAAATGTCACGTAATCCAAGATTAGACCAAACAGAGACCTACGAGGCTTTGGATGGTTTCCAGCTATACATAAATTTATATCCGCGTAGTCCCAGAGTTCCGGAAGCCAACAAATTGATGGACGAATTACGTGATAAACTAGTTTATAAATCATATTTAAATGCAAGGTTATATTTCAACCTTGGCTCTTACTTAGGTAACAATTACCAGGCTGCTATTATTTCTGCCCGCAATAGTCTAGATGAATTTCCGGATACAAAATACAGGGAAGAGTTATCGTTTTTAATTCTTGAAGCCAGGTACATAGAGGCAGTCAACAGCGTAGAAGAGAAAATAGATGAACGGCTTAAGGAAACAATTGATGAATATTATTCGTTTATTAATGAGTTTCCTAAAAGTCAGTTTATTCGTAAAGCAAATAAAATTTTTGAGGATGCCTCGGCAATCTTAAATTAATATAATGAGTATTTAATCCTGATATAAACAGAAGTATGGACTACAAAAAGTCGAATGCCCCATTGAACACCATTACATGGGATACAGCAGAGTTGGCTACTCCAACCGGAAACATATATGAATCGGTTACTATTATAGCCAAAAGGGCCAACCAGATTAGTGTAGAGATGAAAGAGGAGTTAAATAAGAAGTTACAAGAGTTTGCTTCTTACACCGATAACCTGGAAGAAGTTTTTGAAAATCGTGAGCAAATTGAGATTTCAAGATTTTATGAACGATTGCCAAAACCGGTCTCTATTGCTACTAATGAATTTGTTGACGGAAATATTTATTACCGGAATCCAGCCAGGGATATTCAGCCTGAATAATTACTTTAATTGAGTTACTTATCTAAAAAGATAAAAGGAACTTTCTGTTTCTTTTATCTTTTTTTTATGAAAAAATTAATTGCTTTTTTACCATGTAAAATAATTTCATGAATTAGTAATTGATTATATCTTTGAAAACATTTTAACCAAAAAATTTAATTCTTTATTAATGTAAAACTTCTGTTTTCAGAAAACGTAATGTTTTTTGGATGAACAGGAAAGCAGCAGTTTTTAGAAAAACAATTGTTGTAAAATTTTTAATAATGATGTTCATGGTTTCTATTCGCACTAATTATCGTTATTTAAAAATTCAATTTTATTTTGATGAAAAACCCATGTTTAGCAAACACAACTTGTCCCGGCTTAACGGGAAAAACCAATAAATCGAAGATCGGAGGAGCCAAAATTCATCATGCGGGTTCCTCCCGTAATAACATGACAAGCTATCCGACCTTAAACTAAAAATTATTTACGGATGAAAGGTAAAAAGATTATTTTGGGTATAACCGGAAGTATTGCCGCCTACAAAGCCGCTTTCTTATTACGGTTACTAGTAAAGGAAGGGGCTGAAGTTCAGGTATTAATTACTCCGGCCGGGAAAGAATTCATTACCCCTGTTACCCTTTCAGCATTATCAGGCCGGCCAGTTCTTGGTGAATTTTTTAAAAACCAGGATGGCACCTGGAATAGTCATGTAGACCTTGGCCTTTGGGCCGATATGTTTCTGATAGCCCCTGCCTCGGCCAATACAATTGCTAAAATGGCTGCCGGTATTTGTGATAACCTGTTGTTAACCACTTTTCTGTCAGCTAAATGTCCTGTTTGGGTTGCCCCTGCAATGGATCTGGATATGTTTAAACATAACGCAACTCAACAGAATATTGAAAAATTAAAAGACTGGGGCTGCCAAATTATTGAGCCCGGCACAGGAGCATTGGCAAGTGGGTTGCATGGAAAGGGAAGAATGGAAGAGCCGGAAGAGATAATCCGGTTAATAAATGGTTTTTTTCAAAACAAGGATAAAAAAAAAAGTTTTGAAGGGAAGAGGGTCCTGATAACTGCAGGGCCAACCTATGAGGCTATTGATCCGGTGCGGTTTATAGGGAATTATTCGTCGGGAAAAATGGGTTTTGCAATAGCTGAGGAATTGGTTGAAAGAGGAGCAGTTGTAAATCTTATTAGCGGGCCTGTTCAAATTGATACTAAAAATAATAAAATTACCAGGTTTAACGTGGTATCTGCTTTGGAAATGTTTGAAAAATCAACTGAACTTTTTCCGGCTTCTGATATAGCAATTATGACTGCAGCTGTAAGTGATTTTTCACCTGAAAACCCTGCCAATCAAAAAATTAAAAGAACAGGTGAAAAACTTTCACTTGAACTTAAGGCAAACCCTGATATTGCAGCTCATTTGGGAAAAATAAAAAGTAAGAACCAAGTGGTGGTTGGCTTTGCCCTGGAAACAAATAGTGAATTGGAGAATGCAAAGAGTAAATTGAAATCCAAAAATCTTGATTTTATAGTTTTGAATTCATTAGCATCTGAAGGGGCAGGTTTTATGACCGATACAAATAAAATTACTATTATAGACAAGGAAAATAAAATATGTGAGTATTCATTAAAAAGCAAAAAGGAAGTGGCTATTGATATTGCAGATTATTTTGAAAGGCTATTTGAATAGCCTTTACTTAATCAACTTAGGGGTTGATTATAACTTTGATTTTTTATATTTCTTTAACCATTTTTCGTGCCTTTTTTGTACTTTAAAATATGTAATAAATTTATAGTTGAAATGAAATGGACCCCTAAATCAAGGAATACTGTTTACGCAAAGTGAAAAGATTTTCTGGCCAGACTTTTTTAAGCCAGGCGACCAATAATAAAATAAATTAATAAAAAATGAAAATTGTTTTTTCAATATTGGTTTTTTTTCTTACCCTTGGTGTTTATAGCCAGGAGTTTCGATGTATGGTTCAGGTCGTTTCTCCGCAAATTCAGGGAACAAATCGAGGAGTTTTTGAAACTTTGCAAAAGTCAATTACCGAGTTTATGAACTCCCAGCGATGGACTGACCATAAGTACAAACCCGAAGAAAGAATTGAATGCAATATTCTTATTAATATTCGTGAAATGATTGGTTCTGATGAGTTTAAAGGAACTATTCAAATCCAGGCAAGAAGACCGGTTTTTAATTCCTCATATACCACAACTATCTTTAATTATCTGGACCAGAATTTAAGCTTCCGGTATATTGAATTTGAGCAGCTGGTTTTTAACCCTACCAATATTGAATCAAATTTAATTGGCATTCTGGCTTATTATTCATATGTAATTTTAGGATACGATTATGATTCTTTTAGTCAACGGGGAGGTACTCCATATTTTCAAAAGGCTGAGCAAATTGTTAGTGTAATGCAAAACTCCCGTGAAACCGGATGGAGGTCATTCGAAAGTACAAGAAACCGCTATTGGTTAGTTGAAAATATGCTGAACGAGTATCATGTACCCTTGCGTAATCTTTATTATCAATATCACCGAAGGGGGCTTGACCTTATGAGTGCAAAACCTGATGAAGGACGGGCCAATATTGCTTCCTCTCTGGAGCTGCTTCAGCGAGTTTACCGTCAAAGGCCAAATTCATTTGCCCTTGGTTTGTTTTTTGATGCTAAAACAGAAGAGCTCCTGAACGTTCTTTCCAATTCACCCTCAATGGAAAAGGGCAAAGTTGTAAATATTCTTGTTGAGGTAGATCCTGCCAATTCGGAGAAATACCGTAAACTTCAGAGTGATAGTGGTAAGCTTTAGGTGATTTTTTCTATATTTGTTTATTAAAGAAATATTTGATGCTGAAGCAACTGATTATTTCAAACTATGCTTTAATTGACTCAGCCATTATCGGTTTTGATAATGGATTTTCTGTTATTACCGGCGAAACAGGGGCAGGAAAGTCCATTATGCTTGGTGCATTGGGGCTTATCCTTGGGCAGCGTAATGACACATCTGCCATGCGCGACAAAGATCAAAAGTGTGTGGTGGAAGCATGTTTTAATATTGAGGGATATGGACTTGAGCCATTATTTCAAAGTGAAGATGTTGATTTTGCTAATGAAACAATTATAAGAAGGGAAGTTTTGCCAAATGGAAAGTCCAGGGCTTTTGTTAATGATACTCCGGCAAATCTCAATTTTTTAAAGGAATTAACCCAAAGGTTAATCGATATACATTCACAGCACCAAAATCTGTTATTGGCTGATTACTCATTTCAACTAATGGTTGTTGACACTGTAGCCGGAACTAATAATTTGAAGGATAAATACCGGCAGGATTATTTTCTGTTAAAAAAAATGATCAGGGAGCGTAACAGAATTATTGATGTCCACGAAAAACAACAAGCTGATAAAGATTATTGGGAGTTTCAATATCAACAACTTTTTGAAGCCCGTTTAAATCCACCTGAACAAACTGATCTGGAACAGGAACTTGAACAACTTAACCATATTGAGGAAATTAAACAAACCTTATCTGCTGCAAATCAAATATTAACAGAGAACGATATTACTGTTATTAATGGTTTATACCAGGTTAACCAGGAATTAAGGAAAATTGGAAAATATTTACAGGGTGGAGAGGAACTTATAACCAGACTTGATTCGGTTTATATTGAGCTTAAAGATATTGCTGATGAGATAAATGAGAAATCGGCTGGAATTGATTATGACCCTGACAGGATAAGGTTTATTCAGGAAAGATTGGATTTAATTTATACACTGCAACAAAAACACCATGTTGATTCGGTGGGTTCACTATTGAAAATTCAAGATGAACTAGATGATAAACTTAAATCAATAAGCAGTTTTGATGAAGAAATTGCAAAGTTAAATGAAACAATAGCCCTACAGGAAGAGAAAGTTTCATTACTGGCCAATCAGTTATCGGAGGCACGACAAACCGTATTTTCATATATTGAGAATACCATATCTAACCAGTTGCATGATTTGGGAATGCCACATGCTTTGTTTAATGTTTCAAGGGTTAAGGCCGAAAATTTACGGGATGATGGTATAGATGAGGTTCAGTTTCTGTTTACAGCAAATAAAAATGGTACTTTGGCTGAAATTCCCAAAGTTGCCTCGGGAGGTGAATTATCAAGGGTTATGTTGTGCATAAAATCGTTACTCTCATCTGCCAAAGGATTACCTACAATAATATTTGATGAAATTGACACAGGGGTATCAGGTGAGATTGCAGATAAAATGGGAAGAATAATGCAACAAATAAGTAAGAATATTCAGGTAATTAGCATAACTCATTTACCGCAAATTGCCGGAAAAGGCCTGAACCATTACAAGGTATATAAAACTGATACCAGCAAACAAACCATATCTGAAATAAAAAAACTAACCCGCGATGAACGGGTTATTGAAATTGCCGGTATGCTAAGTGGTGCTGAACTTTCTGAAGCTGCTGTAATTAATGCCAAAGACTTAATGGGTATTTAATTCTGTTTTCTGCAAATATTTAAAATGTTGTTGATAGTAATGGTAATTGCTTCATTTTTCCTTAAAATAATAAACCAAAACAACAAAATTGCGGTCTCTCTTTATTTCCCCGGTCCGCTTACCGGGAAGGCCCATTTTTACATGCTCATTAATTACACCCGGATTGGCAGAAATAATATAAATGTGGCCCCCCAAATAAACTGTTCCTGAAATGTCAAGGGTTACAAACACAATTGTAGTGCGTCATTGCAATACTAACCGTCAGAGTAAAGACTTGCTCAAAACCGACAAAATAGATGAAACAAAAATGCTAATACTACTTATAAGTACAAAAAAATACATAATAAGCAGATTGAAATCTGCTTATTATAACTATATTTGCAAAAACAAATGATTTTATGAGCAGCATAAGTCTTATTCCAACAGAAAAAATAGTTGAACGCTTACGCTATGAAAATCCTTGGTGGGTTAACAAACAAATACCTGTAGTTTACAGCACAATGGCTAAGCGGCTATATTTTAGCTTGTTCTATCCCTTTGTAATTGAAAAAAAAGTAAAAAGAGCTTTGGTTCTTATGGGACCAAGACGTGTTGGGAAAACTGTTATGTTATTTCATAGTATCCAGCAATTATTGACTGAAAATGTAAATCCGCAAAAAATATTCTTCATAGGCATAGACAACCCCATATATGTGAACTTAAGTTTAGAAGGCATCTTAAATCTCTGTAAACAATCACTCAATCAAGACAATCTAAAAGATTGCTATGTTTTTTTTGACGAAATACAATACCTGAAAGATTGGGAACGCCACCTTAAAGTGCTAGTTGACTCCTTCCCAGAAACGAAATTTATCGTATCAGGTTCAGCAGCTGCTGCATTAAAATGGCACAGTACGGAAAGCGGGGCAGGCAGATTTACAGATTTTATGCTGCCACCACTTACATTTCAGGAGTACATTCATCTTAAAGAGATGAACCATTTAATGTACAATGGTAAAATTAGCTACGGAGAAAATCAAATTCCATATTGTCTTACACACGACATAAAGGCTCTAAATAAAGAATTCGTACATTACTTAAACTTTGGTGGTTACCCGGAAGTTGTTTTAAGTGAAAAGATACAAAGTGATATGGGACGATACGTAAAAAACGATATTGTAGATAAAGTATTACTGAGAGATTTGCCAAGTTTATACGGCATAAAAGACGTACAAGAGTTAAACCGATTTTTTACTTATATAGCTTACAACACGGGAAATGAATTTTCTTATGAAACAATGAGTAAAGAAAGTGGTATTCAAAAAGACACTTTGAAAAAATATTTAGAATATTTAAAAACTGCATTCTTAATCAAAGTCTTAAACAAAGTTGACGCAACAGCAAAACGACTAAAAAGAATAACAAGCTTCAAAGTGTATTTGACTAACCCTTCATTGCGGACAGCCTTACTTTCACCCATTAGTGAAACGGACAATGAAATGGGGAATATGGTGGAAACAGCGGTATTATCGCAATGGATGCACAGAGAAAAATTAGATTTAACCTACGCCCGATGGAAAGAAGGGAGAAATGAAGGTGAAGTAGACTTGGTGTTGGTTGATGATAAAAAATATAAACCTCAATGGGGTGTGGAGATAAAATGGAGTAATCGATATTTTGAAAAACCAAACGAATTAAAAAGTTTAATACATTTTTGCAAGTGCAACCATTTTCAAAATGCTTTGGTAACATCAATAGACCAGCTAGGAATAAAGCAAATAGAAGGTTTATTCTTTTCATTTTTACCGGCTTCAATATATAGTTACAATATTGGCGACATAACATTGAAAATGAAGAATCAAATTTAGTATATGAAAACAACGAACGCACTACATCGTGTTTAAGCCATGGCAGGGGTTATAGCGTATTCAGCGTTGTACCTCGCATCAAGTTTTCGTTACTTTATATGAAGGTACCCTGTAATCTGTCAATAATCATACATTAACCGTTGGGTGAACCTTTTCCCATATATCATTAAGAAAATCCTGCATTTTAAGCCCGGTATAGATATCAGGGGCTCCGAAAGGTTCGGCTTTAAAAGAATATAAAGGTTAAACAGAAGGCTCAAAGCAACAGAAATCCTTTTATATTGACCACTATAGAGAGTAGGATATTTGGTCAATTTTTTTTCATGATATTCCAACCAAACAATTTTAACATATATTTTTCATTAGCCGGTTTCCCTTATAGAGGTATCGGAATAATAACAACTTAAGCTATTGATAATAATATTTTTAATATAACAAATCACATAAGAAAAACTAAATATTTAACTCAGAAAAGTTTACAATTATTTTATTTTAAACCCAGGTCCATTATAAAGGATTAAAGGGTTTGTAATAAACAAACATAGAAAATGTTACACAAATTTTAAATTTTATTGTTCCATAAAGTTTCTTGTGTTTTACATTAAGATGGAGCAGGTTTTCAGTTTTTTCCCTATTAACGCCAATTGTTTTAAATAGACTTAATAAAAATAAAAAAAAGTTTAATCTTTCATCGTGGATAATTAAGCCTTATATTTGTAGGCTCAAAAATCAAAAAAATGGTATGGGATACAATTTATTAAAAGGTAAAAGAGGAATTATTTTTGGGGCGTTAAACGACATGTCCATTGCATGGAAAGTTGCTGAACGCGCTCATGAAGAAGGAGCCAGGTTTACACTATCAAATACACATGTTGCCTGTCGTATGGGAAGTGTAACAGAACTGGCCCAAAAAACAGGAGCTGAGGTCATTCCTGCAGATGCAACAAATATGGCCGACCTTGAAAATGTAATAAAGACTTCAATGGAAGTACTGGGAGGAAAAATCGATTTTATTCTCCACTCCATTGGTATGTCGCTAAATGTTAGGAAAAAGAGGGTATATCACGATCTGGATTACAATTATCTGGAAAAAACCCTTGATATTTCTGCCATTTCATTTCATAAGCTTATTCAAACTTCATTTAAAAATGATGCGATGAGCCGTGAAGGTTCAATTATTGCACTTTCATATGTAGCTGCACAACGCACGCTTTATGGTTATAATGACATGGCTGATGCAAAAGCATTGCTCGAATCTATAGCAAGGAGTTTTGGATATATTTATGGTCGTGAAAAAAGGGTTAGGGTAAATACAATAAGCCAATCCCCTACCATTACAACTGCAGGTAGTGGTGTAAAAGGTATTGATGGCCTGATTGATTTTTCCGAGCGTATGTCACCTCTTGGAAATGCTGATGCTGATGATTGTGCTAATTATTGCGTTGTAATGTTTTCAGACCTAACCCGTAAAGTAACCATGCAGAATCTTTTCCACGATGGCGGATTTTCAAGTATGGGTATGAGTTTGCGTGCAATGAAACAATACAATAAGAGTTTTGATTCTGATGATGTTCAGGAACTGTATTAATGTTTAATGTACAAGTAACTAAAAAAGAGGGTGTCTCAAAAGTCCGAGACACCCTCTTTTTATTCGTACTCCTTACCCGAAAAGTTTTTTAAATATTCAACCCGGATTAGTCATTAGAAAGGCAATGAACTAATGACTTAGCAGGTATTAACCCTACCGAATAGTCGGTACAGGCTGCTTTAGAAAAACTTAATTTGTAAG
>JBBIVA010000011.1:0-42961 GCA_037439945.1 Marinilabiliaceae bacterium | reverse complement strand
TACTATTAATTTCTAATGACGGTCATTAGAAAAAATGGCTAAAGACAAATTTGGGGTTAAATTAATTATAGCTTTATTTCGATATGAAAAACTAAAAACCCGAAACCCCAGAAATTGGTTTTTTATAACCTGGATTAAGGATGTAATGGCGTGGTAGAAAAGATACATGGGAATGGAGGTTATTACTTCAATTCTTTATTGGGGTCCCAAAAATGTTTTTTCATATTTTTAACCATATAATTATCAATTTTCACCCCTTCATTTTCCAACATTTCCTGCATTATTCTTTCACCCGCGAAATGGTTTTTACCTGAAAGTAACCCATTCCGGTTAACCACCCTATGTGCCGGTACATAAACAGATTGAGCCCCCGATTTGTTCAGTGCCCAACCCACCATACGGGCGGCGCCTGGTGAACCAATAAATGCAGCTATGGCCCCATAGGTTGAAACCTTCCCTACAGGAATTAGCCTGACAGTTTCAAATACCCGTTTAAAAAAACTATTTTCGGAATAATACTGGGACACCTGTTTTACAATCAATTAATTTAACGCTCCTGCCGGCATTATGGTAGTTATCCCATTCAATTTCTTCGTTTGGCTCAGTAAGTGGCCGGCTAAATACGGGTTCGAAGCTCAGGTATTTAATGGTAATATTATGGGCAATAAAACGCTCTTCATAATACGTTCTGATATTCAGAATTTCATCATCCAGGCCGCTATTGTAAATATTATCATAAGTCCGGATAACTTTGAACCCATTGGTATTCGCCAATAATAAAGTGTAGGTATATAAAAACCTGCTATCGGTTTTAAGATGTATTATTCCATTGGTTTTTAAAACTTTTGAATAACGCTCCAAAAACCTGGTGGATGTAAGCCTTCTGCGGGCCCGGTTCATTTGCGGGTCAGGAAATGTTAGCCATATTTCATCAATTTCTCCTTCCGCAAAAAAAGAATCAATAAATTCAATCTGTGTCCTTATGAACCCAACATTTTTTATCCCTTCATCAAAAGACATGCGAGCCCCACAGTGCATCCTCGACCCTTTAATGTCAATACCGATATAATTTTTCTCAGGAAACCTTCTGGCCAGGCCAACACTATACTCGCCTTTACCGCAACCCAGTTCAAGGATTATTGGATTGTTGTTATGAAAAAAATCTTCCCTCCATCGACCCTTAAGACGGTAATTATTCCTAAAAACCTCATTAAACTCAGCCTGGATTACATGAGGGAATTCCCTCATTTCATCAAACTTTTGCAACTTATTTTTTCCCACCTATAAAAAATTTTATCTACTCCTTAATTGTAGGCAGAGTTTTAATCAGCCTGGTAATTACTGGTTTGCATCCAAAGTGATATACTTTCAATACTTTTTAAATGGTTATGCCGCATTCCCTGACCAATGGAAAATGAATATTCTCCCGTTTGTGAAAGTTTAACTCCATGTTTGTACAGAGAAGAAATTTCAATATTACCATCTCTTTGTTTCCCAAGCATTTTCCCATCGTTTCTATAAAAAAACAATTCAATGGTGTCTTTTTGAATTATTCCTGTAGGGCCTGAAATATCGAGAAATAACCACAAATTACTGAATGAATAGTCATCGGCATGTTTAAAAGTCATTCCAATATCAACAACATGGCTGGTATCCTTGTAAAAAAAACTGAATTTTGCCGGAGAATCTTTGTCCCAGCCATTTTTATCGAAGGTCACAATATCTTCATATAAAATTCTGTTTTCACATGATGATAAAGAAACAATAATTAATAAAATATAAATTATCCTATTCGCCATTTTTATTTCCCTGTTTTGGCCTGTTTGACCTGCGTTTCTTTTTCTTTTTATTGGTTGGCCTGTTTTTATCATCAAACCGGGTAAGACTTTCCTGGCCCAAAACATTCTGGTATCCTATATCAGTGGTTTCGGGTTGTGCAACAGCTTCGTCATCAATTTTTCTTACCCGTTGGTTCTTTTTATTCAATTCAAGCATTTCTTTCACTTTATCAACTGATAGGGTTACCATTTTTCCACCACTTTCCCTGTCAGAACCATACCACATTAACCTTTTGAAAACGTCGGTTTTTAAATGATAATAAGTGCCATCATCTGTTTCGATTGGGATGGTAGTGGTGGGGAAATCCTTTTGGGCATCAATATACGCGTCAAGTTCATAATTTAAGCAGCATTTAAGTTTTCCGCATTGACCGGCAAGTTTTTGTGGATTCAGTGAAATTTCCTGGTATCTCGCAGCATTGGTTGTAACCGAAACAAAGCTTGTCATCCAAACCGAACAGCATAATTCCCTTCCACAAGGCCCTATGCCACCAATCCTTCCGGCCTCCTGCCTGGCACCAATCTGTCGCATTTCAACACGAACTTTGAATTTTTCGGCCAACACTTTGATAAGGTCCCTGAAATCAACCCGTTCATCGGCTATATAGTAAAATATAGCTTTTGTTCTGTCGCCCTGATATTCAACATCTCCAATTTTCATGTTTAGGCTGAGCTTTTGGGCAATGCTCCGGCTCTCAAGCATGGTTTCCTTTTCAAGGCCTTTTGCCTCATCCCATTTTTCAATGTCAGTTTGTTTAGCTTTTCTGTAAACCCTCTTGAACTCATAGGTGGATGGTACAATATTATTTTTTCTCATCTGGTGTAATACCAGTTCACCGGTTAGGGTTATTATTCCTATATCATGCCCAGGTGATGCTTCAACAGCCACAATATCACCCTTTTCAAGTCGGCCCTGGGTAGAATTCTTATAGAACCCTTTCCTTGTATTTTTAAACTGGACCTCTACAATGTCAGTTCCACCGGGTAACTCAGGAATATCGCTTAACCAGTCGAATACCTCAAGTTTTCCACAACGGTTACTGCAGTAATCACATTTTTTACTTTTGCTATCAATTATATCTGTTTCCATACTTTTAATGTTAATAAGAACAACCTGTTCTTAACCTTAAATTTCTTACGGCTAATATCAAAAATACAAAACCGTAATATATTACCCTTTAAACATTATGACCATTTTTAAGGCCATATCAAATAAAACAATTTTTGAATTCCCGTTTTGTTCAATATGTGCACATGCCAATTCCATCTCTTCGACCATATTTGAAAGATTATCAAAATTTAAAAAGGGTGAAAATTTTGAAACAAAATCCTCTTCTATTGATCCTAAAACTACTAATTCAGGCTGTTGAAAATTATATAAATAGCTATCGCGCAATAATCCGATCGAATAAGTTAGGAAATTTCTTATGCTATCTCTCGATAAGGGGCTAACCTCATCAACCCAATCAACAATATCAAAAATTTTTCTTCCATATGCAGCCCGCATTAACCTTGTAAACAAGCTAAAAAATCCTGATTTGTCAATAGCTGAATCCAGACTGTCAATAGCTTTTACCATGTTTCCATTTGATAGTCTGGCGATTGAATCTGCCTGGTTTGGATTTATGCCAAACCGTTTTTGCAATTCTGATGACAAAACAGCCGTTTTAACCGGTGGAATGTTGATTTGTTGGGCGCGCGACCTTATAGTTGCCAACAACAGCTCAGGGCTTTCCGATACTAAGAGAAAAACTGTGTTCCCCGGAGGTTCTTCCAAAACCTTAAGTAATTTATTGCTGCCTGTGTCATTCATTTTCTCGGGCAACCATATTATCATTATTTTGAATTTTCCTTCAAAATTTCTTAGGTTCAACTTTCGAATTATTGCCAGGCTCTCTTCGGAATAAATTAATCCTGATTTTTTTTCATCGGCTATATTACCAAACCATTGCCCTGAACTAAAGTAATTATTAGCAAGGATAAAAGTTCTCCATTCTGAAATATAATCATCACTAACGGGTACGCTGCCACCTTTTTTAATTACTGGAAAAACAAAATGCAAATCAGGATGTATAAGTTTTGAAATTTTAATGCATGAACTGCAAACATTGCATGCATCATTTATTGCGGGGTTTAAACAGTTTATAAACCGGGCAAAGGCAATTGCAAGGGGCAAACTACCGCATCCTTCAGGGCCTGCAAACAAATAAGCATGACTTATTTTCCCATCTTTAACCGATTTTAAAAGATGTTGCTTTACTGAACCCTGTCCAATTATATCGCTGAATAACATTTGTACCGTTTATTTTGTCAAAGATAATAATTTCATCCGTAAATAATTTTTAAATTAAGACCGGTAAGCTTGTCCCGCAATTACGGGAGACCCGCCCCGACCAATCGGGGCTCGTTTCATCCTTAAATAATTTTAGTTTAAGTTACCCTACTATTCGGGGGAACCTGTATACCGAAAAGGCAGGCCCACATGGCTCAATTTGGCTCCGCCAATCTCCGGTTCATAGCTGTTTAATTTTTGGGGGAACCATTTTCGGTTCACTGGATTTGATTTGAATCAATAATTGCTGTATAAACTATTGATGTGGTGGTTTGTGATTCTTTAAATTATGGAATGAGTGCCGGAATCTTTACCTTTGGAAAAAACAAAAAATGCCAACATTTCTTTTTAATAATATAGTTTTTGGACCGGTAAGGAGTCGGCGGCTTGGAGTTTCACTTGGAATAAATCTTTTACCGGTTAACCGTAAAATATGCTCTTTCGATTGTATTTACTGTGAATGTGGGTTTAATCCAGACAATTCTGAACCACCGGGTTATTTGCCATCCCGAAATGAAGTTAAAAGTGCACTTGAAAAAAGACTGGCTGAAATGGTTTCACATAACTCACCCCCAGATGTAATTACTTTTGCCGGAAATGGTGAACCTACTCTGCATCCCGGGTTTTCAGAAATAATTGATGATACAATATCACTTAGGTCACAATATTGCCCCAATGCCAGGGTAGCAGTTTTGTCCAATGCAACCCGAATACAATCACCGGCGGTTTTTAACACACTTCTTAAAATTGATGATAATATTTTAAAACTGGATTCAGCAAACCCTGATACAGTAAAGCTTATTGACAGGCCTCAACCCTCCTTTGATTTAGAAAATATTGTTAAACATTTAAAGAAGTTCAATGGAAATCTTATAATTCAGACTATGTTTGTAAAAGGTTTTTTTGGTGGTAGAATAGTTGACAACAGTACCGATGAGGAGGTTGCCCTTTGGCTGAAGCTGATAAAACAAATAGCTCCCAAAGAAGTAATGGTTTATACAATTGCCCGCGAAACACCTGTGAATTCTTTGGGAAAAGTGCCTGTTGATAAACTTAACCAAATTGCTGAAAAGGTAAAAGGTTTGAATTTAAAGGTACAGGTATCATATTAAAGGTATATTAAACAAAAAGGAACCATATTAATTTGCCCTTTAAACTGGGGTTTGGGGCACGCTACCCGCGACATCCCAATTATGAAGCTTTGCCTTAAAAGAGGCTTTAGGGTTATTTTGGCATCTGAGCCATCAATAATTTACCTTATTCAAAGGGAAATCCCTTCAATTGAAACAGATTATTTCCCGGGAGCAAAAATTACCTATTCGGCAGGTAAAACTCAGGTATGGAAATTAATAAGACTGTTACCCAAAGGTATATATTGGTATTTTAAGGAGAAACAAATTACAGCCAGGTTAGTAAAAAAATACAATCCATTAGCGATAATTTCTGATAACAGATATGGGTGTTATAATAAAAAAGTAAAAAGTATTTTAATTACGCACCAGTTAATGCTGAAAATGCCAAAAGGTTTTTCATGGTTCGAAAAACCTTTTCACTGGTTAATAAAAACTCTAATTTCACGTTTTGAGTATTGCTGGGTTCCTGATAATGCAATGCCCTATTCTTTAGCCGGCGATTTGGTGCATAAATACAAACTTCCAAAAAACAGCATCCTTGTTGGGCCGCTATCAAGGTTTATGAGCTTTGACAACGATACGTCTTCAAACATAAAGGAAACAAAAATTGATAAAAAAGATTTACTTGTTTTGTTATCCGGTCCTGAACCACATCGTTCAATTTTGCACAACAAATTATTAAAGAAAACTTCAGTAGAGAAAATGAGTTCAGTATTTATTACAGGTAAGCCCGGTATAATTGACCGGTATTTAATGCATGAAAACGGGATTGCTGAATATTCGCATGCCAACACCACAAAGCTTAAACAGTTTATTGAATCATCAGAAAATATTATTTGCCGGTCGGGTTATACTTCAATTATGGACCTTTGGTATATTGGTAAGGCTGCAATTTTAATTCCTACGCCAGGCCAAACCGAACAGGAATACCTGGCCGGATATCACAACGGTAAAAACCATTATACGTTAAGCCAGTATGATTTGGATAAGACTTCACTACCCAAGATTATTGCTGCTTATAACCCTTTAAAAGCAACACAAAAAAAGATGCAGCCTTTATTCAATTCTTTAATAAATGCGGTTGATTCAATTTAGGAATTTAAAATACCCAAATACTAAATGCCACTTGAATAAAGTAAATTCAGCTTCGTAATGAAACCACGCTGAATTTTTATAAAATAATTAAATCTCAATTTTACTTGTTTTAATCTACAATTAACAATTGTTAGTCAAAATCACGCAACATTTATTAACAATTAACCGAATAAGTTCACAAAAACTTGTGTGTGTATTTGGATACCAATATGGTTTACAAGGTGCACCTGTTGCACATATTAATAAAAAATTATTCCTGTTTTGTCTTTTGAATTTTATTTAAAAATGGAGCCTGGCATTAAGCTTATTATAATTTAAATAATTACTAACAAAACCTAACCTTTTTTTTAAAAAACCGTAACAATCATCAATTAAACTAAATTAAAATGATATATTGGATTTTTGCCCTTTTGGCAGTTTTAACTAGTGTTTCTGTTTGGATATATAAAATATATTTTCCAGCGTTCATTAAACAGAAAGCACAAGGTTTATTGGTAAATTTACTATTCCCTGAAGGAAAAGTTCAACAGGATGAGGTATTAAACATATTTCATCAGTTAACAAACCATCGTTTTTCTAACGAACATATCCTGGATTATTTTATTAAGATTAAAGGGTTACAGACCTTGGATTTAAGTATAAAAACCAATTTCTGGATAAAAAAATATTTGCTTAGCCCAACTGATGTTAAGCTTAATTACTTTGAACAGGTAAGATTTTACGAAACATTTTTAAATTACCCAAAATCTTTAAACGTGCAGGTGAAATTTAAAACTGTACCGGAATCATCAGTACCAATATTTTCAGGAGAGGAGAACAGTGACAGATTTTTACAAAGAGAGTACGCCTGATTAATTTTCAAATATTTTTAAAACAGATTTCTCGAGCATTCTGGTTTCATTAATAACAGAATTAAAATAATCCGAATTTTCAATAGGCCCTGCAATATCAAAACGCAGGGCAAACTTTTTAAGTACCACCAGGTCGTGCCACTGCCCAAGCATCTGCTCAATATTCCTTAAGTTTTGAATCTCTGTTATATCAACCCGCCCCGGCTCAAAAGACTGTGCCAAAAGCATTAATAAATAATTTTGTTTAATAAGTGTTCTGGCATCATGCCACAATTCACCCGGTTCTGACGAAATAATAAATTCCCTGGCGTTTTTCATATTATCATTCAAAAAACCATCAAACAATTTTTCACTTGTTGTGTAATACCTTGTTATTAGGCTTTTATATTCATCTTCAAACTGTGCTAAAGTGGGCAATTCAATAGTTTGAGAAAGGGCTTTAAATTTCTCAAACCTGTATTTATAATGTTCCTGAAGTTTATTAATAAAAACTGGTGGGGCCTTACGGGTTGAAAAGTTTGTGGCAATATCTGTAATAACCTGTATATCCCTTATTTTACCACCTGATTTATAAATAAGGTGAATTGGTTCCAGGTAATTAATAAGCTGTGCCTGCCCAATAGGACTCATACCGTTTAAAACAAATTTTTTTAGTGCGTAAAACTTTTTAAGTGAGACCCTAAGTTGGTGTATTGCATCTTTGTTTCCTTTTGAAGAAGCATCAGAAAAATGGTTCTGGAATATTTCATATTGTGAAACCCCAATTTCAATAACAGATTTTTTCTTCATCGATGGTTATTTAATTAACAGGGCTTATTAAAAAATAATTTTTGCAATAATCAGGGTTTACTAACTTCAGCAGTAATTGGATGTTTTAATCCTTTTGCTCCATAAAAAACAGCCTTAACCGAACCAATTAAAATTTTCGCTTCAACAATAATTGGCACACGGTTTAAATCATCGGTTACCCAAACAAACATATCTTCGCCCGATTCAAAAATGGTCCCCTTAACTAAAAGTGGTGAAAATTTGAGGCATTTATACCATTTTCCGTCGCGGTTTTTTATTGTTTCCCGCCCATGATAACGAATAAACAAATTGTGGGCTTCACCATCAACAATCAGGCTTATTGGGATTTTATCTCCTTGTTTATACTTGTCAAAATCAATGGTTCGGGCAACATAAACCATTGACAACAAATCAAATGTGCAGTTTGGCCAGTTTATTACTTTAGTTTCTGCAGGGCTTTCTTCTCTGCTAATAACAGTACGTACGGTACGGTTCTCGCTGTTAAAAAAATAATGATGTCTTGCCTTATAAGATCCTTCATTGGTAATTTGCCTAAATTCAAACGGTTGAATGGTTATTGGGTCAACATAAGCTTCAAATGTATCACGAACCTGGAAAAACCTGTCATAACCTCCATGTGTTGAGCCTATTGCTGATAAATGAAGGGTAGGTTTTCCCTTCCAATGAGCACTTCTAACTTTAAAAGTAACTACACCTGCATTCAACCAGATAAATTTCCAATTATAATATGCATGGTAATATCCTGTTTCCCCGGGCCCAAATACGTTGTTAACCACGGTACACTGGCTGAAGCCTTCATTTATCCTAAACAGAAACAGCAATAATAAAACTGCAACAATATACTTTTTCGCTATCAAAATCCGGATTTAGATAAGATTTGTTTATGTTACTTGAACATTAAATCAGGTATCAATTTAACCTTTTATTACTTCTTTTATCATAACAACCTAAAAGAAAAACAGTTTTATCTGGTTTTTTGACCTTGTTTTTGTCTGTGTTTTTCCACAAATCCATGAATATCAAAACTTAATGGATTCCATTGGACTAGAATGTCCCAGTTTGCCCTTACATTTACGGCATCGGGGTAATAAAAAATAGTTTCCGGTTGGGTTCCTGAGTCAAAGTCTCCGGTATCCCATTTGCCGTTATTATTAATATCCACTATAATTCTTAAAAAATAATCGCCTGGCTTTAAAAACTGAAATCCTATTTTTCCGTTTGTAGGTATTATTGATTGTCTTACCAATTTTTCTTGTTTGTTCAAAATTTGTAACAGCCAATTATTCTGGCTGTTGGCCGCGTCAACGAATATTATTCCATAGCTGTCAATAGGTTTAATTGTAAAAGTTTGTTTAATAGGTTCCGATGCAAGGCCGTAAATATCAACGAATGCAGCTGAATCGGCTTCAAATTGATATTTAAACCCAGGTTCCCATGGATAATCAACTATAAACCTTCTGATTCTGATTGAGTCACGTATTAATTCAAAATCAACCGGATGTGGTATAGTATCAATAAATTGGAAAAGTTTTAAAGCCTCCCTGTTGAATTCATTAACCGGTGTTGGAAAAACAATGTCGAATTCACTTAATATCTCAACGGTTTTTTTTAATCCGGATGCTTTTAGCCCGGGTATCTCCTTTGGTTGCCGGTCCTTTTTTCTTGATTTTGTTTCTCCGCCTTGTACAAAGTAAAAGGCGTTTAATGTATCTGATTTTATGTCAGGAAGTTTTAGGGAGTCGAGCACCTCATATTTTAAATTAATAAAAAGCGAATCTCTTTTTATCTGTGCTGAATCAGTCAGCCATACTGAAACCGAATCATGGTAAACGCTGTGCTCGTATACCAGCCACTTTTTATTTTCAGGGTCGCCCACTAGGCTTATATCCAATGCTTCCTTAAGCGGTCTGTTAAAAATAAAGTCAATTTTATTCCTTAATGGCCTTTTAGTGTCTTTCAGGTATTGTATAGCGTTATCTTCCTGAACCATAAAAAGATTAAGGCTATCAGGTAAAAATGCATTATATTTAACCAACCTGCTTGAATCGGGTGAAATGGAATCTATTCGGCTCCTTAATTCAATTTTTGGCTCAATCAGGTTTGAATGCCATGCAATACGTTCCCCCGGCTGGTCGTAAATATAATTACGGTTACCATCTTCAATAGCATACACTCTGTATTGCCCTGGAGACACATTTTGAACCGAAAAACCCCCTTTCTGATTAGTTTTGGCCAACCTAACAGGTACCAGGGTTTTAAAGGCTGAATCAGCATGGTTCTTATGGACCATAACCAATGCACCGGCTATTGGTGTTAAATCAGATGCGTTAAACAAATATCCTGATATGGAAAGTGAATCAACAGTTGTACCGGTTGAAAAGGAAAACCGGAAATCAACAAGAGGGTTATTTTCATTATTATCACTAATAGCATCGGCAAAGTCAATAGTGTAAGTAGTATTTGGCTGCAGATCCTCCTCAAAACTTATCTTCAGCTCTCTACCCCTTGCACTTACAACCGGTTGTTTATTTACAGGAGGGGATACAACAAGTTTTTGAAAAATTTCCTTTACCTGTATAATTTCATCAAACTCAATAATTATTTCCTTTTCTTGAAAATTTAATGAATTTGCTTCAGGCCTCGATCTTTTAACAACCGGAGGAGTGGTATCCTTTGGCCCTCCCGAGGGCGAACCTGTGCTGGCACAACTCCAAATCAAAAAAATCAGCAATAGTGGCAGGCCGGTTAATTTGCTGTATTTTAACACTATTGTTGTTATGTTAAATCCATTTATTAATATGGCAGGCCTGGTACCAGTTTCAATTGTTTCCTTGTATTCCACCATTATGTGTATTGAGTATTTTCTGAGTTTAATTATAACAAAACCTTACAAATTTATAAACTTTAGTGCTTTTACCGAAAAACTTATGTTTTTTACCTTAATGTTAGGGTAAAAATAATGGATACGCCATTCATAATATGGGTTAAAAAATGCTACAAGTAAGATGTGAAATGAAAATATTATGGATAACATAAAATCTAAAGCATGGGAAATAATATTGTGAATAATTATGGCGTTATAATTTTCAATAGATCGTTAGACTTTTAGAATGTTAGGTGTTATATAATAACAGGTTCTTGATTTTAAACACATTACACGCTTAAGGGATATATTTATATGCATCTGTAAATTAAGCAAATAAAAAAGTTTAACGAAATATTAAATTTTATTTAACCGTATAAATTTTTATTTTTTGATCCAATTCCACAGTTGGTTAAGTTTTACAAGTTTCTAAATAATAACAGGATATTGCACTTTCCGGAATAAGGTAAGTTATAATTTTTGCGATCATGTTAGTTCATTGGTAAATTGTCTTTAAAATAAGGCCGGATTTAAAATGTACTAAGCATTTACTATGTGTTTCATATTTTTAAAAATCTCCGCATTTCTGTATTTTATAAAATCCCATTGCCGGAAAATCAAAAAAGTATAAATTTGTCGAAATAAAAACACGGAAGTAATGGAATACTCAACTGAAAAAAACAACAAACTTCTAAATATAGTCCTGATAATAGCCGCCTCCTTATTATTGGTAATTACTGTTTTGTATTTTGTTCAAAACAGGCAAATGAATGAGATAGTTACAAATTTAACTGAGGAAAAAACAATCCTTACAGAGGAGTACCAGAAACTGTTTTTAAATTATGACTCACTTCAAAGTGATAATGATACCATCAATATTTTACTTGAACGTGAGCGTGAAAAGATTGCACATTTAATTGAGGAAATTAAAACCATAAAAGCAACAAATACTGCAAAAATCAGGGAGTTCCAAAAGGAACTTAACACCATGCGCAATGTTTTAAGGAATTATGTGGTACAAATAGATTCTTTAAATGCCAGAAATCAGGTTCTCACCAAGGAAAATATTGAGAATAAACGTAAACTTAATCAAATACAAACATCATTTAAAGAACTTGAAATTGAGAAAGCAACCCTGGCTGAAAAGGTTACAATAGCAAGCAGGTTGGATGTTAATAATTTAATGGCCGAGGCCCTTAATAATAATGGAAAAAAGACTGACCGTAGTTCCAGATCATCAAAAATAAGGGTTTGTTTTACAGTACTTAGAAATGTTACAGCCCCAATTGGGATGAAAAGTTTCTACCTGAGGCTTGAACGTCCTGATGGCCAGTTACTGATGCATTCAAGAGATGATCTGTTTTTACATGAAGGATCAAAAATTAATTTCTCGGCATCGCGAAGCATCGAATACGGGGGTGATGAAGTTGATGTTTGTATTTATTATGATGCTGATGCCGGCGAACTTATGTCAGGAAAATATATCGCCGATGTTTTTGCTGATGGTTTTCATATTGGCAATGTGAACCTGGTTTTAAAGTAAACCTATTGTAAATACTCTTTTACCAAAACGGACATGCCGGCATCATAAACTGCCGGCACAACTTTGTATTTTTCTTTAAGATCAGCAGGGGCATTCTCCACCACAAAAGCTCTTGGAAAATAACGGTTCAACATATCAATATCATTGTAATCGTTTCCAAGTACCCAAACATTGCTTTCTGCGATATTTTCAATTTCACAGATTAAATCAATCCCACTGGCTTTTGATGCATCCCTGTGAAATACTTCAATCCATATACTTTTACCATCAAGTGGCGATGTTGCCCTAACAGTTTTAACATTGACCAATTGCTTTGATATAATATGTGCATCACAAGGTTCGTCAATCATAGTTAACATCTGGCTAAAAAACTCTTCCTTTTCGTTTAACTCGCCAATTGGTTTTGCAAAATCAAGCCTGCTGTTGATAAACCTTGTTAAATCGGGATGTTGTTTTAAGGCAGCTTTGTGCCAGAAATAATGATTCCCCGGAATGTTTTGATGTAAGGTATAACCAAGTCCCCGCAAATTGAATACATCAATGATTTGGCCAATCTGGGCCCGATTTAAATGTAGCGTCCGCAAGATTTCTTTTTTACGCCAATCATAAACTCCGGCACCTGATGAAAATACCAGATAATCAATTGGGAAATCATTTTTTAAAACCTTAAATGCATAGTGAAGTGAACGTCCGGTTGCAATAACCCTTATAATGCCATTCTGGCCCATCTGGTTGAGGGTATCAACATCACAAACATTAAATTGTCCTTCATGTGGTAATATTGTTCCGTCAAGATCTGTGGCAAACAAACTCCTAACCCTGCTCATCATTTTCCCCCAGTTTATATGGTGTTGATTGATACACATAATAGTTAAGCCAATTTGAATAAAGCAAATGTGCGTGACTACGCCAACTAACCAACGGTTTTTGATTTGGGTCATCCATCGGATAATAATTATATGGGATATGAATGTCCAATCCCTTTTTAACGTCCCGCCAGTACTCATCATTAAGTGTTAATGAATCATACTCGGGATGGCCGGTAACAAAAATTTGTTTACGGTCGTTACTTATTACAAGGTAAACACCAGCTTCATCTGAACCTGATAGTATTGAAAGAGTCCCGGTTTTATCAATTTCGCTTGCCTTAACTTCTGTATATCGCGAATGGGGGGCATAGAAATTATCATTAAAACCTCGTAAAATTGGCTCAAGGGGGGAGAAAACATGATGGTTAAAAACTCCAAACATCTTTTTGGGGATGGTATATTTTTTAATTCCATAATGATAATATAACCCGGCTTGCGCCCCCCAGCAAATATGGAATGTTGAAGTAACATGCTTTTTGCTCCATTCCATAATCCGGCACAGCTCAGGCCAGTAGGTAACTTTCTCAAATTCAATTAACTCAACAGGGGCGCCGGTAATAATCATACCGTCAAAATAGAGTTGTTTAATTTCATCAAATGTTTTATAAAAGGCAACCAGGTGTTCCTGTGAGGTATTCCTGTGCGCATGTGTTGATGCCATTAAAAGGTTAACCTCTACTTGTAAAGGTGTATTTGACAAAACACGTAACAAATGTGTTTCGGTAACTATTTTTAGTGGCATAAGATTCAAAATCAGAATTTTCAGAGGTCTGATGTCCTGTCTGACTGCCCTGCTTTCGCCCATTACAAAAACATTTTCGGCTTCAAGCTGCGCCTTGGCGGGTAATGAATCAGGTATATTAACTGGCATAAAAATTAATTCTAAAAATTGCTAATAAAAATGGGACTAAAATTAATCTGCAAATTTATTGGCATTGACCAACCGGCAAAATTAATTATAGCCCAAAAATAAGTTTTTCCTTTAGCGTATAATAAGTTAGCGCTTAATAACGCCGTAAAAAAGAATATTAAGAATATTTTCTAACTGAATAGTTAAATCTTCAAGGTTTTCATCACCTCTAAACAATGGTATTTCTAAACCTCGTAAAGCAGTTGCAATTCCAATTGCCCCGGTTTTGGTATTTACAACCTGAAAAATACCACTGCTAACTCCTTGGTCCAAAATTGATTTCATAAGAAATTCTTCAACCTGCTCATTTTTCTTTCTAATTGGTAATAAAAAATCATAGCCTCCATATAATTCATCTTTTATCACCCTCTGGTAGTTTTCAAGGTTACGCACTGTTTCCATTCTTACAGTAACATATTCTTTAAGTTTTGTTGCTGCATCGCTTTCTGATGATACCACTTCCCTTAAACGATTACACAACATATCCGACTCCAGTTCAATAACAGCTGTAAAAATCTCCTCCTTATTTTTAAAATAGTAATATAATGAGCTTTTACCCTTACGTAAGGCCATGGCAATATCTTCCATTGTTGTTTTTTTATAGCCAAACCTGGTAAATAAATCACGTGAAGCTTCAAGTATTGCAGACCTGTTTGCGTCTTGTGCCGGTGTATAGGTTGTAGTATCGATACTCATATATTAATTATTTAACATTTGTTGCAAAAATAAAAATTGTTTCCCAATCAGGCTTAAATTCAATGGTGAAATTAACTATTTGTAAGGTTTTAGTATTCCTTTTCATTGAATAAAGCAAAATCAAGCTGTCTTTTTTCAAGATTTGCCCGTGCAATTTTTATTTTAATTGGGTCTCCCAATTGATATTTTCTCTTGGTCTTACGGCCTGTAAGGCAGTAGTTATCCTCATCAAACTGGTAAAAATCATCGTCCAAATCCCTGATTGGCACCATCCCCTCACATTTATTTTCATCAAGTTCAACATAAACTCCCCACTCAGTCACTCCTGAAATAACCCCACTGAATACCTGTCCAACCCTTTGGTTTAAAAACTCAACCTGTTTATATTTTATTGATGCCCTTTCTGCATCAGCCGCCCTTTGTTCCATATCTGAACAATGTTCGCACATTTCCTCGTACTTGTCAGCCGACACTGATTTGCCCCCATCAATATATTGTTGAAGCAACCTGTGGGCAATAATATCAGGGTACCGCCTTATTGGCGATGTAAAATGGGTGTAATGTTTAAACGCCAAACCGTAATGGCCAATATTATGAGTTGAATATATTGCCTTAGCCATGGTCCTAACTGCCAGTGTTTCTACAATATTTTGCTCTTTACGGCCCTGAACAACTTCCAGAAGTTTGTTAATTGACTGGCTTATTGATTCTTTTCCATGAGGGGTAACATCAAGGCCAAACTTTCTGATAAACTTACTGAATGTTTCAAATTTATCGGGGTCCGGTGCATCGTGTATCCTGTAGATAAAAGTTTTTGATTCCCTTTTTTTTCCACCCGACAATTGATTTTTTCCAATAAGCTCCGCCACTTTTTTATTGGCAAGTAACATAAACTCCTCAATTAGCTTATTTGAATCTTTCGATTCTTTAAAATATACGTTCAAGGGTTTACCTTTTTCGTCAATTTCAAATTTAACTTCAATTCTTTCAAAACCAACAGCTCCCATTCTAAACCGTTTTTCCCTAAGCTTTTTTGCAAGTTTATCCAGAATTTTTAACTCCCCGGCATAATCACCTGAACCTGTTTCGAGTACTTCCTGGGCCTCTTCATAAGTAAATCTTCTGTCGGACTTAATTATTGTTCTTCCTATCCACTGGTCTTTTATAACAGCATCATCAGTCATTACAAAAACAGCTGAAAAACATAATTTTTCCTCATTGGGACGTAGTGAACACAGGTAATTGCTCAACCTTTCAGGCAACATTGGTACCACCCTGTCCACCAGGTAAACAGACGTTGCCCTGTTAAATCCTTCCTTATCGATAACAGAACCCTTTTCAACGTAATGAGTAACATCAGCAATGTGTACCCCTATTTCCCAGTTACCATCAACGGTTTGTTGTATTGACAGGGCATCATCAAAATCTTTTGCATCAATGGGGTCAATAGTAAATGTGGTTAAGCCTCTAAAATCTTTTCTTTTTGCAATTTCTTCCTGCGAAATGGTTTCAGATATTTTTTCGGCAGCGCTATCAGCCTCTGACGGATAATTGTATGGCAGGTTAAATTCGGCCAAAATAGCATGCATTTCTGCATCGTTTTCTCCTGCATCTCCAAGTACATCAACAACTTCTCCCACCGGATTTTTTGCTCTTCCGGGCCATTCAGTGATTTTTGCAATAACCTTATTCCCATTTTTACCTCCATTTAATTTATCGAGAGGAATAAATATGTCCTTATGCATTATTTTCTGGTCGGTAACCAAAAAGGCAAAACTCCCTGACACCTGCAATACACCAACAAATAATTCTCTAGCCCTTTTAACTATCTCAACAACTTCACCTTCAGGAGAGTGGCGCTTGCGATGTGCGTACTGCAATACCTTTACAGTATCGCCGTTTAAGGCATGTTTCAGATTATTTTGCGATACAAAAACATCGCTACCTCCGTCGTGGGGTACAATATATGCCGCACCTGAAGCAGTCATGTCCACTTTCCCGGTAATATACGCTCCACGTGCAAGTAGTTTATATCTTCCAGATGAAACTTCGGAAAGAAACCCGTTTTCGGCAAGTTCAATTAAAACCAGTTGAACATTTTGCCGACCACTCTTTTTAATTAAACCAAGTATTAACGACAATTGCTTGTAGTTATATGTTTTCTTAGGATTGTTTAAAAAAATTTCCTGTACCAGGGGCATTATTTCCGATTTCTTTGGCCCTCTTTTTTCATTCTTTCTCACTTCAATATTTTTTTGTATATGGTTTTTTTGAAAGTTACAATAGATGATTTAATCAAAATCTGGTTGCTTGTTAATCACTAATCCTGCTTTTGTTCGTTAGTTATAAAATTTAGGTCTGGATGTTTTCGGGTTTAATGAACCAACTTCTCATTTATAAAAAAATCAGGTTTTTATTGATTACTGGCTGGGAATACACCTAACTTAATTCAGCGCTTTTTGTTTTCTTTTAATCTGCTTTTCATCTTTTCAAATTCTGGCGACTTGCAAAACATTCAGCATCAATAGTCGAAAGTTTTAATCGCTTCATGAATTTAATTTATCCATATAACAGCAAATATTAACATTTTATTTTTTATGAGTGTTAATATGCTTTTAAAGTTACATTTTTTAATAATATAGTTATAAAAATCAGCATCAATGCCCAAGTCATTTAACTGAATATAACGTGCTTTTCAACCTGAATGTATATCAGCAGGGATAAGCGTTAGTTTAAAACCTTATAAAATGGTAACCTTAATCAATTATTGGCAGTAAAACGAAAAAAATGGGTTAATTACAAAATTGAAATATTTATGAGACGGCTAATAATTTGCATTTCATTTGCCCTATTGGTGACTAATGCAGAATTTATGGCACAGACCTTAAATAATCAGTTAAATGGAAGTGGGAAGAAAACAGGGTTCTGGGTTTATTATAACGATGATGGAGTTACCAAAAAAGAGGAAGGCCAATATAATAACGGGATAAAAGATGGTTTATGGAAAGCTTTCTACCCTGATGGCGTAGTAAAGCACCAGATTGAATTTGTAAATGGTGTGGCCAGGGGAAAGGCCATATTTTATTATACCGATGGCACCATTTGGGAAAAGGGCATATGGAATGAATACTGTTGGGTTGGTGATTATAAACTTTACTATCCAAACGGAAAAATTGCCTATGATTGGAAATACAATAACCAGGGACGACGAGAGGGAATTCAGAAATATTATTTTGATAATGGTGCCGTTAAATATAGTGGTAAATGGGAAGATGGCCAGATAGCTGGAAATGTTCAGGTTTTTGATTCAACCGGGGCTCTGGTTCAAACCCGCATTTATAAAAACGGGATTTTTGACAGTGCAAAAATTCCGGAATCATTACTGCCTGAAAACAGTGAATTACAACCTGACAGAACCTTCTCGCCATTTCATGGAACAGGTTATCATACACTTTACAAGCTAAATGGGAAAATTGACCAAAAAGGTTATTTCAGGGATGGGAAACTATATAATGGTGAAGCATATGTTTATGATGAAAATGGGGAGCTTCGCCAGATACGATATTTTGAGAATGGAAAAGTTATTCGGATACAACCTGTTAACAAGTAATGACTAAATATAAATTAACAGTTATTTAAATAAACCTAATATTCAAGTGACTTTCCAAAATTTAGCATCATTCTCATAAATTCATTTCGCGACTCCTTTACATTCTCCATCTCATTTTTTAAAAAATCTCTCATCAGTTTTAGATGAATGTGGTTACGGACCCTTACAATAAGCTCTTCCTTGCTAAATGGCTTTGAAATGTAATCTACTCCACCATGATTAAAACCTGAAACAATATCATTAATTTCAGTCCTGGCGGTTAAAAATATTATTGGGATATCAACCCAGTTTACATTCGATTTTATTTTTTCACAGGTTTCAAAACCGTCCATATCAGGCATCATTATATCCAATAATATTAAATCAATATCATTGTTTTTTAAAAGCTCCAGGGCCTGCATCCCATTTTCGGCAAACAATAAGTTGTAATCCTCAGTTTTAAAAACCCATTTAACCAACTCAAGGTTATGATCATGATCATCAACTACAAGTATTTGTATATCTTTCTTTTCCATAAAGGACTAAATTATGGTTCAAAATAAACAGTGTATACGCATATAATTAAACTAAGTTGTTTAAATTATCAGATGTTTGGACGGAATACGCTAAATTGTTTATTAATGTTAAAAAATGGTTGATTAAAATTTTAATTCTTCCAACCTGTTTAAATAAATGCGAATTGATGTAATACTTATTCAATTCAATTCATTTTTGTAATTTAGCCGTTCAAAAACCTCCTTCTGAATATGAGTTCAAAGCTAAAAATATTTAATACCCTTAGTAAGGAAAAAGAGATTTTTAAACCGTCCCGGGCGCCACATGTGGGATTGTATGTTTGCGGCCCAACCGTTTATGGCGACCCTCATCTGGGGCACGCCCGTCCTGCTATAACTTTTGATTTGTTATTCAGATATCTGCAGCACTTAGGTTATAAAGTAAGATATGTCAGAAATATAACCGATGTAGGTCATCTTGAAAATGATGCAGATGATGGTGATGATAAAATTGCCCAAAAGGCCAGGCTCGAAAAGCTTGAGCCCATGGAAATTGTTCAGTATTATACTGAGCGTTACCATACTTATATGAATGCTCTTAACGTTAAAAGTCCGTCAATTGAACCACGTGCATCAGGGCACATTATTGAACAGCTTGCTATTGTTGAAAGTATTATTGATAAAGGTTTTGCATACGAAAGTAATGGTTCTGTTTATTTCGATGTTGAACGTTATAACAAGGAGTATAATTATGGTATTCTTTCGGGGAGGGTACTTGAAGACTTATTGAGAAGTACAAGGGCATTGGACGGTCAATCTGAGAAGAAAAGCAGTTTTGATTTTGCCCTTTGGAAAAAAGCCGCCCCTTCACACATAATGCGTTGGCCATCAAAATACAGTGATGGTTTTCCCGGATGGCACCTTGAATGTACCGCCATGGCAACCCGTTATTTAGGTAAAACCTTTGATATACACGGGGGAGGAATGGATTTGCTTTTTCCGCACCATGAATGTGAAATTGCCCAATCAACTGTTGCCCATGGACAAGGCCCGGCTTCATATTGGATGCACAATAATATGGTTACAATCGAAGGTCAAAAAATGGGAAAATCGCTTGGTAACTTTATAACGCTTGAAGAATTTTTTTCGGGGGGCCATAAGCTGCTTAATAAAGCATGGTCGCCAATGACTATAAGGTTTTTTATTTTGCAGGCGCATTACAGGAGTACCGTAGATTTTTCAAATGAAGCTTTACTGGCAGCCGAAAAGGGGCTTAACAGGCTTATGGAAGGTATTGAAAGGTTAAATAATATTTCACCCGGTTTAAGAAACGATTATAATGTAGATGAACTTGAACTCAAATGCTATGATGCCCTAAATGATGATCTCAACAGCCCGGTACTTATTGCGCATCTTTTTGATGCAGTAAAGGCAATTAATCAGGCATACGATGGAAAATTATCATTTTCAAAAGAAAATCTTGATAAATTAAGGCATCTTATTAACCTGTTTGTTTTCGAATTATTAGGCTTAAAAACTATTAATAAAAACAATGCCGATTCAGATGTTTTAAACGGGGTATTGTCATTAATATTAAATATTAGGCAGGAAGCAAAAAATAATAAAGACTGGGTTACTTCGGATAAAATAAGAATAGGGCTAGCCTCTTTAGGAATTGAAATTAAAGATGGGAAAGATGGAGCATCCTGGGAAGTAAAAAAATAGATAAAAAGCAATATTGATAGAATATTAATCCCTTATTTTTAAAATATTAAACTCATTTGGATTGTTAACCTGACAATTGTTATTATGTTAAAAAAAACATCTTATATACTATTAATTGTTTTAATTACAGCCTGTGGCACTCCAACCGGTCAACAAAAAAACACAGCCCAGCAAAACAATAACTCTTTAATTTCAGTTCCCGATTTTAATGCCGATTCGGCTTTTAAATATATTAAAGCCCAGGTTGAATTTGGCCCCAGGGTTCCAAACACACAACCACACATTAACTGTTCAAATTATCTTATTGAAAAACTAAAGGAATTTGGTGCCTCGGTTATTGTACAGGAAGCTAGTGTTAAGGCTTTTGACAACACTAAACTAAATATCAGGAATATAATAGGTCAGTTTCAGCCTGAGAAAAATGACAGGATTTTACTTTTTGCACACTGGGATACAAGACCATTTGCCGACCATGATCCGAACCCCGCTAACCATAATAAACCGATTGACGGAGCGGTTGATGGGGCAAGCGGGGTTGGCGTGTTACTTGAAATTGCCCGCCATTTAAGCAGTAATCCAACCATACCGGGAATAGATATTATATTTTTTGATGCTGAAGATTATGGCATTCCCGAACATCTGAATGTAGCATACAAACCTGATACATGGTGCCTGGGAAGTCAATACTGGGGACAAAACCCACATAAAAAAAACTATTATGCCCGTTTTGGAATACTTTTAGATATGGTTGGGGCCCCTAATGCAACATTCTTTAAAGAGCAATATAGTTTACAATTCCATCCAAGGCTGGTTGAAAAAATTTGGAATATTGCTGTTGAAAAGGGTTTTTCAAAATGGTTTATTTTTGATACCGGTGGGATGATTACCGATGATCATGTGTATGTTTATAAACACTTAAAAATTCCTTCGGTAAACATTATTCAGCACGATCCAACTTCAGATACGAGCTTTGGTTATTACTGGCACACAATGGAAGATAATATGACCAATATTGACAGGGCTACTTTGAAAGCAGTTGGGCAAACTGTGGTAGAAGTAATTTACAACGAAAAATGATAAAAAACAGGGCCCGGGGTTGTGGGTTATTTCTTTCAACATAACGGTTTATCACAGGTTTTGGGGGATTAGGAAAAAAGTTGGACCTGATACTTTGCTTTTTTTTGTGAAGCCGGGTTTATTGTAACAAAAAAACGGTGTTATGAAAGAAATTGAACAACTATAGTGTTTATTACCAAGGCGCAAGTTAAGGTGTTGTTTTTCAATGGGTTGACTGTTGAATAAAAAATTACGGGTGATTTTTGTTATTTCAGACTTGGCATTTGATCGCGTGTAATAACAGCCGGATTTGCAAATGCATTTATCCACCATAATGCGTTTGCATGCTGATGGTCATTACTTTCAAAATTTGCCCCTGATATTGTCACTGTGCGGTTATAATCATACCATGGCATATAAAATGACCAGGTTGCCCCAGATGTAAATTGGCCAGGGATTTGGGCAACTGACCCACACTCAGAAAGAGCTACAATTTTATCAGGGTATTTTGCCTGAATTGAATTAAATTGTGTAACTAACCAGGATATATCGCTTTTAGTATACAGATCGCGACCAATAATATCCACATACTCATTTCCCGGATACCAATCATCATCACCTGTTTCAACTGTCCAAACCCATATTAGGTTGTTTAACCCTTCATTTTTAAAAAATTCGAACATCATTTTCCATAAAGCTTTGCAGGGGGCAGGGCCTTTTGCACCCCACCAAAACCATTTGCCGGCAGCCTCGTGCAGTGGTCTCCACAAAACAGGGATACCTTTCTCCTGCATTTTTTTTAGGGTAACAGCAGCTTTAGCCATATCAGCTTTAATAATCCCGTTTTCCCATGTTCCATCCTGTACAGCCCTGGTTATATCAAATGTGGTTTGGTTTGTATAAAATGCATATTCTGAGCTTCCCTGCGATTTGGGAACATTCCAGTGCCACATTAAAGTAACTAATCCATTTTTTTCCCACCACTGCTCTATAACTGATATATCTTCATAATTTATCCAATTAGCCGGCGATGCATAAAGGTGAATAAGGTCAAAACCATTTAAAGCCGGATATTTTGAAGTTTTCGCGTTAACCCAATTAGCTTCATTAATATTCCAGCTAACATTTGCCATGGTACCTGAAATAATTTTGTTACCATAGTTGGTTTTCAAAAAATTATAGACATTAACAGCCTGTGATGATGGATTAGGTACAGATAATGTTGGTTTTATGTTTTGATTTGCTAAACCACGGGATGTAAAGCTAAATTCAACTTTTTCCTTAAGTGGGACCTTTTTTGTATTAATTACTGCACCTGCCGGGATTACAACATTGTATTTTTTGTTTAATTCCATAGAGGTGTGTAAAGTAAGTTTTGTATGAAGAACTGAAGGATTTACGTGTTGGGAATTAATTGTAATACCATGCTGATTTGCCAATGTAACAACTTCATCAAAAGTTACTTCAATTGGAGACGTGAGGGCTACACCTGTTGCCCCATTTTCAGGAATACTTGACACAAAAACAGGAGGTAATTGAATTCCTTCATCGTCACTTTTACTGCAACCCAGGCCAATTGTTGTAAAAAAAACAATAATTCCAATGATTCTGTACATTTCTAAAAATTAAGTGTTAACAAATGCAAAATTACATTACACATTACTGTTCTACTAATACAATTTGTTCAATCTTGCATATTTAATTAACCCAAACTTTTCCTTACCCCTTACCAGTTAATTAAGGTTATTATAAAAATGGATGAACAATAATCTATCACTATAAATTGATGTTATTCAGTTTTGAATATTTTGCCAACAAAAAAAGCTGACTCCATTTTTAAAAGTCAGCCAAATTGGTGTGCAATGCAATTTTTATTAATTACAACTTTTTTCAGGTAAGCCCGGTTTATACCCATCTAACCATACAAAAATCCTGTTTATGGGGCAGGGCATCATTTTTTGGGAACATTCTAACCCCAAATTTAAATACCCCCGGTAGGTTTAGTTTGTAATCCAGATGGTAGTGAATAACAGAACCTTCCTTTTTTACAATATTAAATGGTTCAATATGTACAATAGTTGGGAATTGCTCATCGGTTGGTTCAGCGATTACCATTTCAAGGCCTACATCAATTCCTGTCAGTCTTTTCAGGTCAATTGTAACATCAACATTATACTGGTCGCCAATACCCAACTCCTGTTTACCTATATCGGGCATCGAAAAATTAATAACCGAAACATAATTCCATCCTGAAATAACCCTACGTTTCCATGCTGCCAGTTCATGAACCATCCGGTATTCATTTTCCTTTAATTTTTTCACACGTGAAAACATTGGCCTGTAAAACCGGTTGCAGTAATCATTTATCATACGGCGGGTTGTAAATTCAGGAGCAATTAAGGCAATTGAATTTTTAATATACTCAACCCATCTTTTAGGTACGCCAGTTTTATCCTTGTTAAAAAACAGTGGAATTATTTCATTCTCCAGTATACTGTAAATAGTTACTGCATCAAGTTCATCCTGAAAAGCAGGATTTTCAAATGTTTGTTTATCAGTTAAAGCCCATCCTGCTTCTTCTTTATATCCTTCGTACCACCATCCATCCAACACACTAAAGTTTAAAACGCCATTCATTTCGGCCTTTTCACCGCTGGTACCTGAAGCTTCGAGCGGACGAGTAGGGGTATTAAGCCAAACATCAACACCGCTTATTAGTCTTTTGGCCAGGTCCATATCATAGTTTTCGAGGAAAATAATTTTTCCTACAAATTCGGGCCTTCGTGATATCTCAACAATGTTTTTAATTAATCCTTGTCCGGCGCCATCGGCAGGGTGGGCCTTACCTGCAAAAATAAACTGAACGGGCCGTTCGGGGTTGTTCACAATTTTATTCAATCGGTCAAGGTCATCGAACAAAAGGTGGGCCCTTTTGTAAGTTGCAAATCTTCGTGCAAATCCTATTGTGAGTGCATCTTCTCTAATTGTATCAAGTACTTCAACAATATGAGTTGGGTCGTCGTGGCGGTCAACCATTCCTGCTCCCAACCTCCATCTAATGTAATCAATAAGTTTTTTTCTGAGGTGGGTACGAACATCCCAAATTCTATCATCGGGGATGGCATAAATTTTTTCCCATCGGGATTTTTCAGATACATCATCAATAAAACCATCACCAAATTCACTTTCATAAAGTCGCCTGAATTCCGACGCAGTCCATGTTCCGTAATGAACCCCATTTGTTACATATCCTATGTGGAGTTCTTCTGGAAAATAACCTTTCCAAAGATGTCGGAACATTTTTTTAGTAACTTCACCATGCAGCCAGCTAACGCCGTTAATTTCCTGGGAAGTTTTAGCAGCAAGAACACTCATTGAGAATTTCTTTGATGCTCCGTGGTCTTCCCTACCTAAATCCATAAATTCGTCCCAGGTTATATTGAGCTTTTCAGGGATATGGCGCATATACACACGGAACATATCCTCATCAAACTGGTCGTGACCGGCAGGAACAGGAGTGTGGGTTGTAAATAGTGACGAAGCTTTTACAAGTTCCATTGCTTCAGAATAGCTGAATTTTTTGCCGGTTATATTTACCAACCGTTCAATATTGATTAAAGCAGCGTGGCCCTCGTTGCAATGGTAAATGTCAATTTGAGAGTTAAGTTTTTGTAATAGGTTTATTCCTCCCATTCCCAGTAAAATTTCTTGTTTGAGACGGTTTTCCCAGTCGCCTCCATAAAGTTTATGGGTAATCTCCCTGTCGGCAATGCTGTTTTTAGGAATATCGGTATCCATTAAGTAGAGTGGAATGCGGCCAATTTGAGTTTTCCATACTGAGGCCCAAACTTCGCGGCCGGGCAGGTCAATTCTTACAAATATCTGTTCTCCGTTATTATCCCGAACCTCCTCGAGTGGAAGGTTTGAAAACTCCTGCTTTTCATATTTTGCAGTTTGTTCCCCGTTTATTGTAAGAGCCTGTTTAAAGTACCCATATCTGTATAAAAGCCCAATGGCAGTTATGTTTACACCTTTATCACTGGCTTCTTTAAGGTAATCGCCGGCCAGAATTCCCAAACCCCCTGAAAATATTTTAAGTACATCATTAAGTCCATATTCCATACTGAAATATGCAATAGATGGACCACCTTCAAGGAAGGGTTTTGTTATATACTCCTTAAATTTTGAGTGTAATGTATCCAACATGGAAAGGAATACTTCATCCTGTGACAATTGGGTTAATCTGTTGAATGAAACCTTTTCGAGAAGCATTATTGGGTTTTTACGAACTTCTTCCCATAGTTCTTCATCTATATATTCAAATAATTCTGTTGCCTGATAGTTCCATGTCCACCATAAATTGCGCGTTAAATCGTGTAATACTTTTATACGCAAAGGAAGTTTGGATTTTATTACCAGTTTTTTCCAAACCGGGGTTGAAATAGTATCGGGAACAATTTTTGCCTTGGGTTCTCGCTGGAACAGGCTAAACTGATCTTTGCGGTTATTTACTTCCTTCAATGCAATATCATAGGCCTGGTAGTAATTTCTAATAAGGTTTTCCCATTCAAGCATTGCGGCTAAAGCGAATGATTTTTCACGGGTTTTTTTAAGGTCATCTTCCAATGTTGAATAATAATCAAAAATCACATCGGAAATTTTATGGGCAACTTCCTGATGGTTAGTATCATTACGATATAAAACTTCAACACCATCCCTAATTCCTTTAGAGTACTGGTTGGCCCAAATTCCAAAACCTGCCAGGGTTGTTGTAATAGTTGGTATTCCGAATGCAACACTTTCGAGTGGTGTATATCCCCACGGCTCATAATATGATGGGAACACAGTTAAGTCCATGCCAATTAACAGGTCATAATATGGTATATTAAAAATACCATCATCGCCGTTAAGGTAACTTGGCACAAAAATCAATTTTACTTTTTCGTAGGGTTCGTTATTTAGATGTATTTCCTGTATTTTATTTATAATTGGGTCGTATCCCAGATCATTCAACCCATGAGTTAAAAAGGGATTTGGAAGAGTTCCTTCATAAACCCCGTTTTGAAGCCGTTCAATTAAATCCTTGCGTGGACCGTAAGTGTTGGCCGGAATAAGGAAAAAGGCAACAACATCCCTTTTGAGGTTTTCCTTTCCGTTGAGGTACTTTAAAGCATCGAGCAATACATCGGCTCCTTTATTTCTAAACTCATATCGTCCGCTACTTGCAACCAGTAAAGCATCTTTATTAACTTTATATCCCAAAACTGCTGAAGCAACTTCAATCAATTTCTCCCTGGCAATTTTACGTTTGGCAATATAATCATTTTCACGAGGTACAAAGTCACTTTCAAATCCGTTTGGTGTAACAACATCCACTCCTCTTTTCAAAAACTGGGCACATTCGGTTGCTGTAATTTCAGATACTGTAGTAAAACAATCTACTGCATTGGCGGCCATTTTCTCAAGTGAGTGTTTTGCAGTTACATTCATCTCCTGGGCTTTTGTGTCCCCATCGAAACTCTGAAGATTATCGTAAATGGGAACGCCGTTACCGGCCAGTGATCTTCCAACCGTTGTTGCATGTGTTGTAAAAATAGTGCCAACCTGTGGTAGTTTATCCTTAAGGTACAATGCCCCGCTACCAGTCATCCATTCATTAAAATGTGCAACCACTTTATCTGAAATTGTCAGATAGTACTTGTAAAAGCTTTCAATTACCGTTCCGGCGGCGTAACCAAAAAGAGCTGACTCAACATAATCCCAATGCCCTGAAATACTGTCAACATGAAACTTTTCCCATAGGTATGAAAGAATTTCGTTTTTATTAGTTACAAGTGGGCTAAAATCGACCAAAAATACTGTAGGTTGTCCGGGAACGTTCCATTTACCAACCCTGACCCTAATCCCTTCATGATAAACAGACTCCACCCAGTCGGTATAAAGGCTTTCATTGGGAATAAATTCGGGATTTTTGCTGGGGCCGCGCCATATGTCAGGACCAATAAATATAAGTTTATCCTGATATTCCTGAACAAGGGTATTGGCTTTAGATGCCAGCACTGTGTGTATTCCCCCCATTTTGTTACATATTTCCCAACTTGTTTCAAACAAATAATCGGGTTTCAAAAAGCTACCTACCATATTATTTTTTTTTTCAATTTATTCTATTCACAAATCCATTAACCCAAATTTGTCTTTAGCCATTTTTTTCTAATGACCGTCATTAGAAATTAATAGTCTTAAGTTATTGATTACATGCCTTCTATTTTGACAAATCGCTAAAGAAAAACTAAAAATTTGTAATCAGAAATGCTTACAAATTAAGTTTTTCTAAAGCAGCCTGTACCGACTATTCGGTAGGGTTAATCCCGGCTAAGTCATTAGTTCATTGCCTTTCTAATGACTAATCCGGGATTAATTTCAACTTCCCATCCCTGCTGTTTTTTCCATGTTAGGAATAGTGTTAATAACAGGTAAATATGATATAATATAAACAACTGTCATTTGGGGGTCATTAATATATTATTGCCTGGGGCAAATAATAAAATAGGTAATAATAAAACACTGATAATCAGGCTTTGGTTTTTGCAGGTGTTCCTTTCTTTCCGGAGTATTTTCCTGATCTTAGTTTTTTTATTTCATCCTCCAGTTTTTTAATTTTCAGGTCTTTTTCGTCCAGTAGTGATGTAATGTTGACAATTTCTTTATCCTGGGTGCTTTCGGGCAACGATGCGTTTAGCCTCAGGCTGAAATCACTAAGTACATTCATGTAATTAATAAAGGCTTCGTAGGGGGTTTCATAGGGGTTGAAATAAGCATGTACATCACCATCGGAAAAGAATTTTGTACACATGTAATAAAAGTGGTCGCTACATTGTAAATACGACCAGTCCTTGAGTATTTTGGGATCGTTGCAAAGTCGTATTTTTGGCAGGTGGTTATATAATTTATTAAAAGCCTCCTGCTGCATTTCATTACCCAGCCAGGCTGTAAGGTCACGTTCTTCATCGGCCCATGAAATCGGATGTGGAACACAAACTGGTGCTACCGGCTGTAGTTTTTGTGCCACATCTGAAGGTGTTGAGAATGACAGTTCCGGATGTTTTAATACTTCAGCCGGTAAATGTTCCAGGAAATCAAATATCCCTGTTTCAGTTGTTTGGTGTTCACCGAAGGTTTCATAATCCAGAAACAGGTTTATTACCTCTTCACGCTTTTCAATATTTTTTATCCAATTAACATATTTTGAAGATGTTAACGGCCATTCACACCATTGTTTGTTCCCAAACCTGAATGCCACATCATCACTAAGTTTATAGTTTTTAAGTAAAACCTTCAGTTTTGGATTAATTGCATTACAATATAAAAAATTGGGGCTTTTCCAACCCAGTATGTGTTTTGCACCTTCGGTAAGCATTGCATTAAAACCCATATTTGCAACCATTGCCCCCATTGCATCGGAGTATATAAGTTCAGTATTTCTGAAAGTGACAGGTTTTTGCCCAAAAAGTTTTTCAATAGCTGCCGAATGTGCAATTACCTGGGATTTGAATTCTTCTTCATCTTTTAATGAAACCAGCGAATGGGAGTAAGTTTCACCAATGAACTCAACAAAACCGGTGTCGGCCAAAGCTTTAAAACTATCAATTACTTCAGGGGCATAAAGACGGAACTGGTCAATTGCCATTCCTGTAATTGAAAATGAAATTTTAAACTTCCCCTTATGTTTTTTCAGGGCCTTTAAAATTATTTGGTTTGCAGGCAGGTAGCATTTTGTTGCTATTTTATTAAGAACACTTTCATTTGTATAGTCATCGTAATAGTAATGATCGTTTCCAATATCGAAAAAGCGGTAACGCCTGAACCTGAATGGCTGATGGACCTGAAAATAGATGCAAATGGTTTTCATATAGTTTATATTTCTCAGTCGTTAATATTTTGGTTTACATAAATCAAGAAGGATCCATTTTTTAGCTAATCCCATTCCCGAATAATACTGAATCGTAAACCTGTTTTACATGCAAGGCTGAATTCTCCCATTTTAGAGAATCCACTTCTTTTTTTCCATGACTAACAAACATTTGTGACATACCCGGGTAGTTTAAAACGCCGTAGATGGCATCAGCCATAGCATCAACGTCCCAAAAATTTGTTTTAATTGCAAAAGTAAGAATTTCGGCTACTCCCGACTGGTTTGATATCAGCACTGGAACGTTACTCTGCATAGCCTCCAGAGGGCTGATGCCAAATGGTTCTGAAACCGAAGGCATAACATAAAGGTCGCTTATTGATAACATATTAAATACTTCATCGCCCTTAAGGAACCCTGTAAAATGGAATTTATCGGTAATTTTAAGCTGGGCTGCCCTTCGGATCATTCTTTCCATCATATCGCCACTTCCTGCCATAACAAACCTAACATTATCCATTTTTTGAAGAACCCGTTTTGCAGCTTCCATAAAATATTCCGGACCTTTTTGCATGGTAATTCTACCCAAAAAGGTAACAACTTTTTCATTTACACCCTTTTTTAATGTAGGCCTTAAATTTCCTTCAACCGGTTCAACTGCATTATAAACAGTTTCAACCTTGTCGGGGTTAATGCCATATTTTTCAATAACAATACGTCGTGTATAATTACTTACTGTAATTATTTTATCAGCAGCCTCCATACCTTTTTTTTCAATATCGAATACTGCAGGGTTTACACTTCCTCCGCTGCGGTCGAAATCAGTTGCATGAACATGGACAATAAGTGGTTTACCGCTTGCTTCCTTTGCTGCTATACCTGCCGGATATGCTAACCAGTCGTGTGCATGAATAAGATCAAATGAGTAATCCTGTGCTATTATATTTGCTACATGGGCATAATTATGTATTTCCTGCAGCAGGTCAACTCCATATTTGCCTGTAAACTCAATTGTTCCGTCAGATTTAGTATTAACAAACTTAAGTGGGCCTGAAGCTTCAAGGCGTGTAAGCCTCCAGTAGTCTTCAGGGCCAACATAAGGTACCAGTTTGGATGTTACTTCGATATAATCGAGGTTTTTGCTTAATTTTTTAAATTCTATCTGCCTGTGGACCACAGGAATCTGGTTAGCGCCAATAATTCGAATGCCCGATTGGTCTTCATCTCCATAGACCTTGGGCACTACAAACAAAACCTGGAGTCCGGGAATATGAGACAAGCCCCTGGTGAGCCCGTAACAGGCTGTTCCCAAACCACCGGAAATGTGGGGGGGAAATTCCCACCCGAACATGAGTACCCTCATAAAATTAGCTGTATTTTTCGATTAGTTTAATAATTCTAAGTACACCACCCACGTTCCAGGCCATGCTAATGGCCCCTTTACCAAGGTGTGGAGGGTTTCCGTTAAAACACTCAGAGATTGAGCCCAGGCAATGGTCTCCCAATTCCTCTTCAAACTCATCAAGCATCCGTTTTACAAATGGAAGGCCACCCTGTTTATGAATAGCCAGGTAACCTTCGGCAAAAAAAGCAGCAAGCCAGGGAAAAACAGAACCCTGGTGCAGCGCCAGATCGCGTTGTTTTTGGTTTCCTTCAATAACACCCTGGTATTTTGGCGACTGCGGTGAAAGAGTTCGAAGTCCGCGTGGGGTAAGCAACTCTTTTTTTACTAAATCTATCACCTGTTTTCTTTTTTCCGAATCGAGAGGTGAGTGTAAAAGTGAAACTGCCAAAATCTGGTTTGGGCGAATTGAATCATCTGCATAATCACCATCAACAAAATCATACAGGAAACCATCTTTTTGGTTCCAAAAGGTTTGAACAAAAGATTTCTTTACCTTTTCTGCAAGTTCACGGGCATCCCTGGTTTCTTTGTTTTTGTTGTTTTTTTCACAGAGATTTCCATAATAAACAAGGGCGTTGTACCATAATGCGTTAATCTCAACTGCATATCCTGGGCGCCATGTAACCGGAAAACCATCCACCGTGGCATCCATCCAAGTAAGTGGTTTATGGGGCAGTTTGGCGTAAATAAGACCGGAACCATCCATTTTTACAATTCCGTTTTTTTGCCGCATATAGTATTGAATAACTTCGACCATGGGCTTACCATATTTCTGGCAAATATCCAATTCGGGAAACATCTTTTCCATTTCCTGAATGGTGAAAAACATCCACAATGGAACGTCAATGTCTTTAAGGTCGGGCTTTAAGCCTAGGTCTGATTCGGCAATAAAAATTTTTCTGACATCATCAATGGCCTGATCAAGGATTTGGAGATAAACGTTTTTATCCTTCTGGAAAGCCATCAATCCGGGTAGGGCAACAAAGGTATCGCGAAGCCTTACGTTGTACCAGTGGTATCCGGCTACAAGTTTAACAACTCCATTACGGTTTTGAATAAATTGTTGAGCCGAATTTAACAGGTTATTTAAAAGGGTATCCCGGGGTATCCGTTTTTTTAACTCTTTTGTGAATTTGGCCTTTAATCCGTTGGGTTTTATCTCTGATGTTGAAGCCGAAAAAATTATCGATTCTCCTTTTTTTATATCCATTTCAAAAAAACCGGGAACAAAAAGATCTTCCTGATATGGATAGCCCCTGTGTTGCTCCTTAATATACTCAACCCCCCTGAACCAATCAGGAGCCCCAATAAATTCGGCATTTTTACTCAATTGCATGTTCAGATAGGGAAACCCTTCATACATTTTAATTTTTACTCCCTGCTCAATATTTTCATACCGGGTATTGGCCATCATGTTTTGTTGGGTCAAATCATGAATGCTCCTGAACGCCAAAAACGGTTTAAGCCTAACTTGAGTAGGAGAATGGGCTTCTTCCAGTGTCACTTTAAATAAAAGTTGTTCTTCTGATTCAGCCAAAAGCAGTTCAGTAGATATGATCATTCCCCCAACACGATAAACCCGTTTGGGGATAATTTCAATTTCCAGGTTGGTTAAATATTTGTGCCCTTTAGGTTCGTAGTTGTTTCCCTGATATTTTCTTATGCCAAGATTGAAAGCCTGTTCGTGCTGAATAAAGGAAATATCCAGTGAAGATAATAAAACAAAACGCCCTCCATTAAAATGGTCAATGGGACAAACCAGCATACCATGATATTTTCGGGTATTACAGCCGGTAATTGTAAAACTTGAATATGAACCGGCACGATTGGTACGTATCATTTCACGGTAAAGTGAGTATTCAAGGTTTACTAATTTGGCTTTGTCAATGTTTAAATAGGCCATACTCCAAATAAGTTGAAAATATTATTGCAAATACTTTATTATGCCTTAAACAGATATTCCTGTAATTGGCAAATAAATATAAGGATTTTGGTATTCACAACTTTTGTGAATACCTTTTTCGGGGATATTTATTTTTCAAAGTAAGTTAATGAATTTCCGCAAAAAAATAAACAGGTTTTTTAGAATTGTCCCAAAAGTTACATAGATGAACCTTTTTCTTTTTAGAAAAAATCATTGTAAGAATAAGCTGAAAAACTATTTATAAACCCTTTCCATTAAGTCAATTCATTTTGTAATGACAAAACAAAGCAAAGTTTGGAGAAAATTACAAATAAATTTTGGCTATAAACAATTAAAAATCAGTTTCGTTTAACAAATAACATTTTTTGTGAATTGTTATAAAGTTGAAACATTTTACTAATTGTAAACTAATGCGGGCTTAAAGTTTTCAGAGATAATTCAGATAGCTTTTTTGCCATCATAGAAGTGAATCATTGAATTTTTGCTGAAAAAAATCAAGGTCAGATTCAAGGTTTATGCCTGGATACCTGGCTGACAGGGAATAAATAAGGTCCAGGCTCTGCCTTAAAAAGGCCCTGTACGCTACAGTATTATGACCCGAATGACGGTGGTTGCGGGCCCTTATTACTTTTTGAACTTCTTTGATGAAATTTTTTCCTTCGCACGAAAAATTTGTTTCAGTAAACCTGGACCAAATATATTTAATAGCCGTTTCATTGGGTTGAGTCATGGCGTCATCGTAAAAACGATAGTCGCGTAATTCATCAAGCATTATTTCATATGCCGGAAAATACCATGTTTTCTCAAAAAGGGAAGTTATTTTTTCCAGGGCTAATAATAAAACAGCTTTGCTAAGCTGGTTTCCGTGTGCACCATCTTTTAGATGACGTACCGGGCTTATGGTTAAAATAATATTTATTTCAGGATTAAAAACTCTGAGTTTTACAATCAGATCTTTGTACAAATCAATAATTTCATCGGGTTCAAGAATATAACGAATAAAATTATCCTCGTGAAATTTGTGGCAGTTGGCCACCACTTTGTTTAGGTGTTTATGCTCATAAACAAATGAGGAGCCAAATGTAATTATAACAAAACGTGCATGCTTTAGAAAGTTATGTGCGTTAAAGGTGGCATTGTTTATTTGTTGGATAATTATATCCTGATCGGGGTTATTAAATTTACCATGGTGAAAAAAGCTATGCCATAATCCGTTGGTATAAAACAGTTGATCTTCATTTACCGGGGTGTTGTTAATAATAGATTCAAAAGATTGTGAAATGGAGACAGGGTTGTATAAAACGCCGTATGGGTTTATCATTACAGGGAACCGGGCTTCACTCATAAATTTACCCATTTTATTTGCAAAACACGAACCCATAAAAATTACGTAGTCAAACGGAGAAATTAATGACGGTGCCTTGTTTATTGGAACCACAGTTCTGAAAAGTTCTGTATTCATCCTTTAATCTTTGGACTTAAATTTAATCAGAAATTTTATTCGTCCCAATATTTGTAAACAGCCAGTTTGTAATATCGGTGAACATTATACAGGCCACCGGTTCATTGTGCAATTCATGCAATGCACCGGGGTATGAAATAAATTTTTTATTACTTGGATTTGTTAATGCAAGACGTTGCGTATAATCATGCCTGGTTACCAGGTCGGCTTCCCCATGACAAAAAAGCGATGGAATTTTAATTTGCTTACCACTTTGCATTATTTCATCTGCACTATTGTTTAATTCAATAAAGGTACGGACAGTGATTTTTCCATGCATAAGGGGATCTTTATCAGCTTGTTCCTGATTTTTCTGGTTGCTTGATAACCCGGTTGATTTAATTCCTGTTGATAGTGTAAACGAAGGATAAATTTTATTAACCAGTTTTGAAATTTTTATTGTAATACTATATGGTTGATTTACTAATCCCAGCCAGGGAGAAGTTATAATAGCACCGTTAAAATCCTGGGCCCGGTTTAACAGGTAATTTAAAACGATATTACCACCCATACTGTGACCGTATATAAATAAAGGAATATTTTCCAATTCTGTTTTAATTGAATTTATGAATATTTCAACATCATTAAGCAAATCAGACATTGATGATATATGGCCTGGTTTTCCGGAAGATAAACCATGCCCCCTATAGTCGAGGGCAAAAACCTGGATCCCTTTTTGACAAAATTTTCGGGCCCAGTTATTATATCTACCTGAGTGTTCCCCAATTCCGTGAATTATACAAATTGTTGCCACGGGTTTTATCTCCGGAACCCAGATGCGATATTTTAATTCTGTTCCATCAAAAGATTTCAGATTTTGAATTTTTTCTGATACTGGCATTTTTATTTCAGGCATTACAAATCATTTTATTCAATAGTAAACTTTTGGTTAATACTGTTACCGGCAAAGGTTAAATTCCTTTTTAGGCCTTCATATTTTGTTCTCTTTATGGCCGACTTTTTAAAAACTGACCTGAATTTTTCCGGTGTAAGGTTTTGCCAATCTTTGGCGTTCATTGTCACGATTTCTGATAGCGGATAAAAATCTGGATCCAAATGAGGTTCTGCTTTTTTGTTCCATGGGCAAACCTCCTGGCAAATGTCGCAACCAAATATCCATCCATTAAACCGGTCTATGAATTTTTCCGGGATTTCATCTTTGTTTTCAATGGTTAAATATGAAATACAATTGTTTGAATTAACAGTTCGGTTTGGCAATATTGCTGATGTGGGACATGCTTCAATGCAGTTTGTGCAATTACCGCATTTGTCGGCAACAATTTTTTCTGAATTTGGGATGTCAATATTTACTATCAGTTCACCAATAAAAACAAAGGAGCCTAGTTTTTTATGGATTAACATGCTGTTTTTTCCGATCCAGCCAAGTCCTGCATTTACGGCCCAAGAACGCTCGAGCACCGGGGCTGAATCTACGAATGATCGACCTGACAGGTTAGGGTTGATGCTGTCGCGTATAAAATTTAAGAGTAGTGATAATTTTTCCTTAATTACAGTATGATAGTCATTTCCATAGGCATAGCGGGCAATTTTAGGAAAGTTTTGTGAAAGCGAGTGGTTTGCCGGATAATAGTTTTTTAAAACCGTAATAACAGTAACAGCTTCATCAACCAACAAAGAAGGGTTTACCCGCTTCTCAAAATGGTTTTCCATATATTTCATGCCTGAATTATAACCTTTGTTGAGCCAATCCTGCAATTTTTCCTTATCGCCTGATAATTCAAGGGCCCGGGAAAATCCGATATCATCGAATCCCAGACTAAGGGCTTCATCGGTTATTAATTTGGCAATATTTGTTTTTACCAGGTCCATGTAAACAGGAGATGTGGAAGTTTTTAAAGCAAACCCAATTCAAGTAAGGCTTCATCACTTAACATATCACGACTCCAGGGTGGATCAAACGTTAGGTTAAGTTCAACATCATTAACACCGGTAACTCCGGCAACTACATTTTTAACATCAAGCGGAAGTGATTCTGCAACAGGGCAATTTGGAGAAGTGAGTGTCATCAATATTCTTACCTTACCATTTTCAAGCACTTCAACTTCATAAATTAATCCCAGGTCATAAATATTTACCGGAATTTCGGGATCGTAAACCGTTTTCAAAGCATTTACAATCTCCATTTCCATATTTAAAGTAGTTTTATCCATAATATCAGCAATTTATTAAATGTTACCTGTTTTAGGTTAATTGCATCAAAAAAAAACAATAACCTTATTTCGGTAACATACCAGGTTGTCAGCCCATTTTCGCCTTATATGCCAATGCGTACATCCGCATTTGCTTTATCATTGAAACCAGCCCGTTTGACCTTGTTGGTGACAAATGCTCCTTTAAACCTATTTGGTCAACAAAATATAAATCAGTATTTAAAATTTCCTCAGGGGTGCGGTTGTTAAGAATTCTTATTAGCAGTGCAACAATTCCTTTAACTATAATTGCATCGCTATCGGCCATAAATTTTATTTTCCCGTTATCAAGCCATGCATGAAGCCAAACTTTACTTTGGCAACCTTCAATTAGGTTTTGCTCTGTTCGGTTAGTTTCGTCAAAATTATCCAGTTCATTTCCAATTTCTATCAAAATGGAATATTTATCCATCCAATCGGTAAGAGCATTAAATTCTCCAACAATTTCGTCCTGTATTTGGTTTATTGTCATGGCAACATTGAAATTAATTTTACAAAGGTTACCATTTTAATTACTTTAACCAAACAGTTGCTCCACTTTAACGAGTCCCTGGGCTAAGGCGTCAATTTCGGAGGGTGTATTGTAAAGGGCAAAGGATGCCCGGATAGTTCCCGGAATATTAAATCTCTTCATTAACGGCTGGGCACAATGGTGCCCAGTTCGTACGGCAATACCCATTTTATCCAAAAGAGTGCCAGCATCAAAGGGATGAATATTTTCAACCAGGAATGATATGAGACTACAACGTTCGGGTGCTGTCCCAAATATTTTTATGTTACCCAACCCGGTTAACTTATCAAAGGCGTAGGCATAAAGGTTGTCTTCATACTCTTTTATCTGCTTTAACCCAATTTGCTGAATATAATTTATTGCTTCTGCAAGTCCTATGGCAGCAGTAAAGTTGGGGGTTCCGGCTTCAAACTTAAATGGAATATCGTTAAAGGTAGTACTATTAAATGATACGGTTTTAATCATTTCGCCTCCGCCCTGATAGGGCTCCATTTGGTTTAGCCACTTTTCTTTTCCGTATAAAATTCCAATGCCAGTGGGGCCGTATAATTTGTGCCCCGAAAAGGCGTAGAAATCACAATCGAGTTTTTGCACATCAACCTTAAGGTGCTGTATGGCCTGTGCCCCGTCAATTAAAACCGGAACATCAAATTTGTGGGCCGCAGCAATGATTTCTTCAACGGGATTAATAGTTCCTAGTACATTACTGACATGGGTTACCGCAACCAGCCTGGTATTTTTACCCAATAGGGTATGAAATGCTTTCATATCCAATGCTCCATTTTCAAGCACCGGAATTACTTTAATAATAATACCCTTTCTTTTTTCAAGTAGCTGCCAGGGAACTATGTTTGAGTGGTGCTCCATTTCAGAAACAATAATTTCATCCCCTTTTTTCAAAAAAGTATCACCAAATGAGTGGGCTACAAGGTTAATTGATTCAGTGGTTCCCCTTGTAAATATTACTTCTGATGAGGTTGTGGAATTTATAAATGCAGCTATTGTTCCCCGTGCATTTTCAAATGCCGCGGTGCAAATATTACTTAATGTATGAATTCCTCTGTGAATATTACTGTTATATGTGTATGCCACCTTTTCCATGGCATCAATAACCTGTTTGGGTTTATGAGCAGTAGCGCCATTATCGAAATAAACCAGTTGTTTTCCGTTTACCTGTTGCGAAAGTATCGGAAAATCATTTCTGATAGCATTTATGGGGTAATTTAACATGTTTTAATTATTCTGGAAATTGTACACAACTTTTTATGGTTGAATTTCAATCAGGCTGAAACAGCGGAAGCTTTAAATGGGTTGTTGTTTCAATTAACTGCTCAATTCCTGGTATCTTTCTGCCAATTGATTACATATAATGCATGAATCACATTTATCCAATTCACCTCTGAAACGTTTTTCAACCAGTTCACGAATCTGCTCTTTTAATGCTGAAACCTTAATTTTCTCAATCACTTCATAGGCAAAGGCGTACATAAGTAAAATTAGTGCTTCATCTTTACTAATACCCCGGGCACGCATGTAAAAGAGGGCATTTTCATCGAGCTGTCCTACGGTGGCCCCATGACTGCATTTAACATCATCGGCATAAATTTCAAGTTGTGGCCTTGTGTTCATTTTGGCCGATCCGGTAAGTAAAAGGTTATTATTTGACTGGTAAGCATTGGTACGTTGTGCATCGGGCGCCACCAGAATGCGTCCTGTAAATGCCCCGGTACTGGCATCGTCCATAACTCCTTTAAACAATTCATTACTTTGGCAATCGGCAACTGCATGATGTATAAAGGTGAAATTATCAACATGCTGATTTTTGTCGGTAAGGAATAATCCGGAAAGATGGTTTTCTGCATGGCTTCCATTTAGCCGCATGTAAATGTTATTTCGGGAAGTACCTGTATTTAGTGTAAAATAATTGGCACTTAAAACCGATTGGGCCTCCTGGTTAAAATAATATCCTCCAAACTGTACAGTTCCGTTATGTTGATTCTGAATATTATAAAAGTCAACATTTGCCGCAGGGTTTACAAAGCCTTCGGTAACTGAGTTTACAACAAACCGGTTACTGGTAAGGGTGTGGTCGCAAAAAAGAATCCGGGCCTGCGACCCTTCTGAGGCAATAATCAGGTTACGTTGAAAAACAAGCGTATCTTCTTCACTACTTAAAAGGTTAACAATTTGTATTGGTTTTTCAACCACCCTGTTTTTGGGAATATAAATAAAAGCCCCATCAATTGCACACATTGTGTTAAGGGCAACCATACCATCTTCATCTACAGGGGTATTTTTACCAAAATACTCTTCTATTATTTCGGGGTTTTCGACCGACAATTTTGAAAAACTGCCAACCAATACCCCATCGGGCAATTGTGGACCATTTGTTCCTTTTTGGTAATGCCCGTTTACAATAAAGATTGTATGCGAATCAATTGTATCAACATCGCACTTGAATATTTCTGTTATGTTACCATCATGTCCATTATTGGTAAATGCCGGTTTAAAGTTCGAATTAAACCAAGGCTGTAAATTGGTATATTTATAATCTTCCGTTTTTACTGATGGAATTCCCAAACGGGCAAATGCCATTGCTGCTTTTTGTCTCTCAATGTTAACTTTTGAAGATGAGTTATTCTCAATAACGGTTTTGTATTGTTCGTATAAAGTTAACATTGAAGTATCCTGTTGTACTATCATAATTTTTAATCTTCAAACTCTTTTTTTATCCAATCATATCCTTTTTCTTCAAGTTCAAGGGCAAGTTCTTTACCGGCCGATTTAACAATCCGTCCTTTATAAAGAACATGAACATAATCAGGTTGAATATAATCAAGCAATCGCTGGTAGTGCGTAATAACTATTGTTGCATTGTCTGACCTGCGAAGTTTATTTACTCCGTTTGCCACCACCCTAAGGGCATCAATATCCAACCCTGAATCAGTCTCGTCAAGAATTGCCAGTTTTGGGTCGAGCATGGCCATTTGAAAAATTTCGTTCTTTTTTTTCTCACCACCTGAAAAACCTTCATTAACCGAACGATTGGTCAAATCGGAGTCAATCTCCACAAGGTTTTTTCGGTCGCGCATAAGTTTTAAAAACTCGCTTGCCGAAAGAGGTTCAATACCTCTGTGCTTACGTTGTTCGTTAATGGCAGTACGCATAAAGTTGGTCATACTTACTCCGGGGATTTCGACCGGATACTGAAAACTTAAAAACAAGCCTTCACGGGCACGATCTTCCGGCGACATTTCCAGAAGGTCTTTACCACCAAATTCAACGCTGCCGTCACTAACTTCAAAGGCTTCGTTTCCTGTTAAAACAGCTGCCAGGGTACTTTTACCGGAACCATTAGGCCCCATAATTGCATGAATTTCGCCGGCTTTAACATCAAGGCTTATTCCGCGAAGTATCTCCTTATCATCTATCTTTGCATGTAAATTTCTTATCTTAAGCATATTGTATGGTCTTTTACTCAGGTGTTAATTTTAGTGTAAATTTTTAATTAAAGTATATAGGTTTTTCAGAAGGTAAAAATGTTTATTTATTACCCTACGCTTCCCTCTAAACTGATTTGAAGAAGTTTTTGGGCTTCAACGGCAAACTCCATGGGTAATTGGTTAATCACCTCCTTAACATACCCGTTAACTATTAACCCAACAGCATCTTCGGTTGATATTCCGCGTTGGTTACAATAAAAAATCTGGTCTTCCCCAATTTTTGATGTTGTGGCCTCATGTTCAACTTTAGCGGTACTGTTATTGATTTCGAGATACGGAAAAGTGTGTGCGCCACATTTATCGCCCAGCAGAAGTGAGTCACACTGTGAAAAATTACGTGCGTTTTCAGCTTTCTTTGTAACACGAACCAGTCCCCTGTAACTGTTTTGGCTTTTACCGGCCGAAATCCCTTTTGAAACAATCAGACTTTTTGTGTTTTTTCCGAGGTGAATCATTTTGGTCCCTGTATCGGCTTGTTGATAATTGTTGGTTAATGCCACCGAGTAAAATTCGCCAACAGTATGATCGCCCATTAATACACAACTTGGATATTTCCATGTAATAGCTGAACCTGTTTCAACCTGGGTCCAGGAGATTTTTGAATAGTCGCCCTTACAAATTCCACGTTTTGTTACAAAATTGTATATTCCTCCTTTTCCTTCTTTATTGCCAGGATACCAGTTTTGCACGGTTGAATATTTAACTTCGGCTCTTTCCAATGCAACAATCTCAACTATTGCTGCATGAAGTTGATTTTCGTCGCGCATGGGAGCTGTACATCCTTCAAGATAACTGACATAGCTGTCATCGTCGGCAATAATCAAAGTGCGTTCAAATTGTCCTGTATTGCGTGCATTTATTCTAAAATATGTTGAAAGTTCCATTGGGCAACGAACTCCTTTTGGGATATAAACAAACGACCCATCACTAAAAACAGCTGAATTTAGGGCTGCAAAATAGTTATCGCCCGATGGTACAACAGATCCAAGGTAATGCTTTACCAGGTCGGGGTATTCACGTATGGCTTCTGATATACTGCAGAAAATTATCCCTCTTTCGGCAAGGGTTTCTCTGAATGTAGTTTTAACCGAAACGCTATCCATTACTGCATCAACAGCAACCCCTGCCAACACCTTTTGTTCATCTAATGGAATCCCAAGTTTATCAAATGTGGCTTTTAATTCGGGGTCAACATCATCCAAACTGTCAAGTTTTGGTTTGCTTTTTGGAGCTGCATAGTAAATAATATCCTGGTAATCAATTGGTGGTATTTTAAGATGTGCCCAGTTGGGAGTATCCATTTTAAGCCACTTTCGAAATGCATCCAACCTGAATTCCAGCATATAGTCGGGCTCGTTTTTTCTTTCCCATATTGCCCTAACTGTTTCCTCAGTTAATCCCTTTGGAAACATGTCCATTTCAATATCAGTATAAAACCCATACTGATATTCACGGTTGGTTACATCTGCTAATAATTTATCTGGTTCTGTTGCCATAATTCAAATTCCTATACTTAATTTACCCTGAAATATAATTTTCAGGCGAATAATTATAATAGTCAGTTTTATACCATCAAACTTTTATCTCACTATTTTTTACCCAATATTAAAAAAATTGAACTGATGTGGTTTATATCATAAACTCAATTTTAATAGTTGTTAAAAATACTATATCTAAAACAACCTGCATCTGAAAGGGTTCAACCAATAAAGTTGGAAGTCAGGTTAAACCCAAATTAATCAATAGGAGGCGAAGTATGAGCCGAACTATTTGATTTAATTGGGATAATCCCGATTTAGTGCTTGTTTGAATTCCAATTTTTTTGAATTGATTACACGCACTTTATCGATTACGCATTTTCAAAAGCGTAATTTGGGTTAAATTTAAGGGGGCAAATTTAGGAAATTATTTAGATTAATTAAGCTTAAGGTGTTATGAACAAATAAACGAATCAATAATTTTTGATTCAATGTAAGTTTGAAGTTAGTTTTACCCCAAAACATAAATCCTGGAATCACAAATAATTTTCATAGAAATACTTATCTTGTATAATCAAAACCTTAGGTCAATGTCCGTTAAATACAAGATATTCGGCAAAAGTAAAGCATACTTTTTAACATTAACCCAAATTTGTCTTTAGCCATTTTTTCTAATGACCGTCATTAGAAATTAA
>JBBIVA010000010.1:0-44118 GCA_037439945.1 Marinilabiliaceae bacterium | reverse complement strand
AAACTCTATGCTTTAAATTTTATAACAAAATTATTACATCGAACTCACGTTATTTTAAAAGGTAAAATGCAGCACCCCTGGTAAAAATTTTGTTAATTGGTGTTTCCCGAAAAAATCGGGACAAGATGTGTTTGTAATACAAGGGTATTAAAATAGAATATCAAAGTTAACACCGATCTTTAAGAAAATTGAAAGTCTGTATATCGGTGAACAAATCTTTATAATGAGAATTCGATTTGTAAAAACATTTAAATTGATTTCAGTAATGCTAACAATTATAGGTTTGTTTAACCGGAATTTGTAAGGTTACCCCTAATAACCTATACGCGAAAAATTTCAGCAAATTGAAAAAAGATGTTTAATATCCGGTATTATAAAAAAAAAGGAAACCAACGATTTCCTTTTTTCTGATTCAGCTTTTATATAAAAATATTAAGCATGAACCGGTAGTTCTGTGCCTGCCTTACTGTAAGCAGGACAGTCCTGACTGCTTTTACATGCTGAAAATGATAGGGCAACCAGAAAAAGTAAAATTGTAAAAGCTGCAAGTTTTTTCATAACTGGATTTTTTTGTAAAAATAGCGTAAATCATTTTTCCACACAACATTCTTTTTAGGTAAAATATCTTATCAGCTTTAAAACGTACCAAAAGGGGTTATAGTTTCACAATTTTCAAAAAAAAACTTCATTTTGATTTGATTTTAATTTGGTTTAGAAATATTTAATTTGCTGTTACAATTTTTAACTAAATAACGGTTTTGAAATTATAAAATATCCTGTTTTATTTAGGTTATTAATACTTTTTTTTTATTTGTTTTTACAAATCAGGCGTATGGTTTTTTTATTAAAATTTTAGGTTATGGCACTTATTATTACCCTGGCTATTACTATTATACTTCAGTTTTTTGCTGCTGCAGTAGCGGTGAAACTTACCAAAGTAACTAAATTCAATCTTTCATGGATACTTATTTCATTCGGATTTATTTTTATGGCGGTACAAAGGCTAGCCGAGTTTTTACCTTTTGTAACTAACTTTAAACCACAGGATTTTAGGCTCTTCTATATATGGCTTGGTGCAATTACAAGTTTGTTTTTCGCTGCAGGAGTGTTTCTTATTCAGAAAATATTTGAATATATGAAAAGGGTTGAACAAAAAACCCGCGAACAGGAAAAAGCTCTGCTTAATGCAATTATTCAGGCCGAGGAAAGGGAACGCCGAAGATTTGCCACCGAATTACATGATGGTTTAGGGCCTTTACTTTCAACAATAAAAATGTCTGTTTCATCACTTGCGGCTGTTGAAACAAATCCATCCAGCCTATCGGTAATTAAAAATACGAATATGGTAATTAGTGAGGCCATTAAAAGTATTCAGGAAATTTCAAATAATCTTAGTCCGCATGTTTTAAACAATTTTGGGGTAGCAAAGGCAATTCGTAACTTTGTTAACAAAATTAACCAAAGTAAAGGGATGAGGGTAACTTTTAAAACTAACATCATGGATATCAGATATTCAACAGGTACTGAGGTTGTTTTGTACAGGTCGGTTTGTGAATTACTTAATAATTCAATTAAACATTCAGGGGCAACAAAAGTCAATATTGACCTTTCGGCAAATGATTCAAATATTTTGTTAAATTACCGCGATAATGGTGTGGGGTTTGATACTGGCAGCCTTTTTATAGATGAAAAAGAAATGGGTACCGGTTATTTTAATATGTTGAGCAGGGTTAATTCCCTTAAAGGCTCACTGGAGGTTTTATCGGATATTGATAAAGGTGTATTGGTTACAATTGCTATTCCCATAAAGGGTTAATATGAAGCACCCTTGTTTTGTCAAACGCAAACACATTATTAATAAAATTGCCTGCTTGGGTGTTCCCCCGATGTATCGGGACAAGCCATTATACCTTCAAAAATTAATTTAATTATGATGAATAAAATAAGGGTTTATTTAGTTGATGATCATAATCTGTTTTTAAATGGATTAAAACTCCTGTTAAGTTCAATGCCTGAATTTATTGTTGTTGGACAGGCTTCAAACGGGAAAGAATTTTTAAATAACTATAAAACAGCCAATCCACATGTTGTATTAATGGATATTGCAATGCCTGAAATGGATGGGATACAGGCATCAAAACTTGCCCTTGAAGAAGACCCGGATTTAAAAATAGTTACACTTTCAATGTTTGGTGACCAGGAGTATTATTCAAAAATGCTTGAATGCGGAGTCAGGGGTTTTATTTTTAAAGATAGTGATATTCATGAGGTTAAAACAGCAATTATCTCGGTTGCCGAAGGAGGAAATTATTTTTCGCATCAATTGCTTCGCAATCTTATTCTTGCAAAGAAAAATATGGACAACGATGTTTTGGGCGACGAAAATTTATCTTACCGGGAACAGGAAGTTTTAATAGAAATATGTCAGGGATTGTCAAATAATGAAATAGCCGATAAACTTTTTATCAGTAAACGAACAGTGGAAAAACACAGAGCCAATATTCTTTTAAAATCCGGGTGTAAAAACACTGCAAGCCTTGTTGTTTATGCAATACGTAACCATTTAATAGAAATATGATAAAATGTAATTTTCTATAAGTGTTTATACTTATCTTTTTTACGTATTTTCCCTATTTTTATAGCCGTCATTATCAGTTACTTTTGAGTGTTCCATAACTCCTTGGTAATGCAAAATACTTTTGAAATCCTTAACGAAGATATCCGCTTCAGGGAAGGATTGACTGCTTGTATGAATTGTGGGGTTTGCACAGCAATATGCCCTGCAGCCGGATATTTTGAATATGACCCGCGTATTATTTGCCAGCTTGTTCAAACAGCAGATGAATCAATTTTGGAAAATTTATTAAGCACTGACGAAATATGGATGTGTGGCCAGTGTTTATCATGCAAAACGCGGTGCCCCCGCAAAAATACGCCCGGCTATTTAATCCAGGTACTCAGAAAAGTTAGCCAGCAAAAAGGTTTGTTTGTGAATTCAAGGTTAGGGCGTCAACAACTTCTTATTAAACGAATTATTGGCAGTTCTATTTTGGAAACCGGATATTGTGTACATCCAAAACTGGTAAATCCTGAAAACCACCCCGAACAGGGCCCGGTTTGGCAATGGGTATATAATAATGGTGAAATCCTTTATTCACAACTTGGCTCAAACTTTTATAAACCGGGAGATGGTGGTGTAAGGTTGATCGATGATGGGACACTTGGAGAAATTTATCAGATTTTTAAAATTACCGGCGCCATAAAACTTTTTGATCAAATTGAATCGGCATCTGCCAACAAGGCCAAGGAATTAAACCTTTCGTTTTCACAAACTGATGATAACGATTATATAAGAGCAATACAGGAATAATTTAAATATTTTATGAAGCCTGAAATTTGGAATGATTACGAAAAGCATGTGCCTGATAATCATTTTTTTTATGTTCGTAGTTGCATAAGGCAAACTTTTTTCCCTGGGGCAGAATCAACCGTATTAAGGATTTTAAGGGAATATTTAAAAAAGGATGTTTTTGAGGATAAAAGGCACACTACCTGCACCGGAATTGGATATCATTCTGATATTATTCCACTTGAAACCCTTATGACTGTGGTTTCAAGGCAATTTTCGCTGATGAATGAGGCGGGATATAAAAATTTATTGGTTTCATGTGTCACATCATTCGGTATTTACCTTGAGATTTTGGATTTATGGGGCCACTTTCCTCAAAAACTTGATGAAACAAGGGAGCATTTATGGAAAGCAACCCGGCGTGAATTTGATGTTCCCGATTTTGTGGTCCATGTATCAGATGCTATCTACCATTTTCGCCATGATATATTTGGTCAGGCTAAATATATGTTAATTAATAATTCAAATGAAAACCCACTAAAGGGAGTTGAACATGTTGGGTGCCACTATGCAAAAATTTTCCCGCAAAAGGGTTTTGGCGGCGCTGAATTTCCAACTGTTCTATCGGGCTTAATTGAATCCTGGGGAGGTAAAGTTGTTGATTATCCTGAACGGAGGCACTGCTGCGGTTTTGGATTTCGAAACTACCTGGTGAAAGCCAACCGGGGATATTCAGTTTCAAATGCAAAAGTAAAATTTGAATCAATGGCACCTTTCAACCCCGATTTTATATTGGCCAATTGCCCAGGATGTGCAATGTTTCTTGATAGATGGCAATATACCCTGGCTGAAATGAACGGGTTTACCTATGATGCTGCCGGTAAAGGTATACCTGTTTTAACTCATGAAGAAATTGCGGGGTTGGTGCTTGGAATCGACCCATGGCAAATAGGTCTGCAAATGCATCAGGTTTCTGTAGAGCCTTTATTGAATAAATTGGGTTTTAAATACTCACCCCAGGCAAAATTTTATCTGGTGGGCAATGGTAATCATCAACCCGAAAAACCATCGGTATTATTGGTATAATATTTAAGCTAATTCTCCAAATAATTGAAAAAAAAATGAGCCCTGATCCAGGTAATAAAAAAGTAGCAATTATAGGTGCGGGCCCTGCAGGTATGCAGGCTGCATCAACCCTGGCTAACTTTGGTGTAGAAGTTTCGTTGTTTGAAAGAAACGAAAAAACTGGCGGACATATAGTTAATTGGCATCAACTTTTTCCTAAAATGCAACCTGCCGCAGAAATTTCAGGTAGTTTGATGGATAACCTGAATAGTAACAGGGTAAATGTGTTTACCGGTAAAAATGTGTTATCCATTAAAAAGGAGGGATGTAAATGGATGGTTTCAGCATCAGATGGTTATGAATACGGTTTTGATTCAGTACTGCTTGCTACAGGTTTTTTAACTTACCAGGCCGGCCAAAAGGAAGAATATGGTTATGGCATATACCCGGCGGTTTTGACTTCAGAAGATATGGAAGCAGTTTTTAAAGGTAAAAAAGAGTGGCCCATAAATATCAAATCACATGAATTGCGGTTTGGTATTGTACATTGTGTTGGTTCACGCGATGCAAAATGTGGTAACAATTACTGTAGTAAAGTGTGTTGTATTACTGCAGTTAAACAAGCAATTGAGCTGAAAAAAACATTTCCATCATCTACGGTATATAGCTTTTATATGGATATGCGAATGTTTGGTGTTGGCTATGAAGAACTTTATCATGAGGCCCAGGTTAAATATAATATTCAGTTCATTAGGGGAAGGTTATCGGAAGCCTCACCCGATAAAAATAATTGCATTCAGATAAAAGCCGAAGATACTCTACTTGGCCGTCCCTTAAAATTAAAACTTGACTTGCTTATATTAATGGTTGGAATGGTTCCGGCGGTTGATTTTGTAATTAAAGATGAAGCAGTTCAGTTTGTTAGCCCCGGGTATGGTTCATCTTTTGCCGAACCGTTAAATGATTTTATTAAAGTAAACCACACAAATAAAGAAGGATTGTTTTTAACCGGAACCTGCAGGGGCCCGGCTGCTATTCCCGATGTAATTCAGGATGCAAAGGCTGTTTCTGTTGAAATATTAAATTATTTGAATAAATAATATTTAATTAAAATGGAAAATAAAAAATTTGGTTTTTCCGAATCAGGAATGCGAATTATAGATTTGAATAGATCAAACCCTGTGCTTGTTAACCAAATATTAAATATAGAACCATCATTACAAAAATGCGTTGGTTGTGGAAATTGCGCTGCAATGTGTACTGCAGGTTATTTTATTGATATGCAGTTTTACAGACTTAATTTAATGATTAAACGGGGAATTTCAGATGGGGTTAAACAGAAAGCAAAAAACTGTATGCTTTGCGGTAAATGCCAGTTAACTTGTCCAAGGGGGGTAAATATACGCCACGGTGTATTATTAATGAGCGCTATTTAAATGCTAAATTACTGAATGATTAATTGTTTGGAATATAATTAAGTGCAAAATAAATAATTACCATGTTAAACCATTATCATCCGTTTGTTTTACCATTTACCATTGGTTTTTTTTCAATGTTTGTAATCCTGATTTACAAATATTCAAAATGGTTTAATAATTTTTCCAGGGAAAACAGGGCAACCATTTTAAAAGCTATTTTCTCTTCCAAAACCATAAATTCCATAAAGGAGGTAATATCTGAGTCTATTTTACATCTTAAAATTTATAAAACCAACCCGGTTTTGGGATTTATGCATATGAGCCTTGCATTTGGATGGTTTTTATTAATTATAGGCGGGAAAATTGAATCATGGTATTTTACGGGCAATTTTACAAATCCTATTTGGTTTCCAATTTTCTTAAGATATTTTCATCCTGTAACTTCTCATTTTGCCCTTTCCGGTTTTTTTAAATTTTTTATGGATTTTGCCTTGCTTTTAGTCTTAAGTGGTTTAACTATTGCCTTATTTAAAAGAGTAAGAAAAAAAGTTGTTGGTTTAAAAAATACTACCAACCATGATTTGTGGGATAAAACAGCCTTGTTATCGCTTTGGGCCATCTTTCCGCTACGTCTCTTGGCTGAATCAGTTTCGGCTGCCGTAAATGGAGGTGGAGGCTTTTTAACAGGCGGGCTTGGCTTTTTATTTGCAATTGAATTTGCGGTTAAAATTGAATTAGGGTTATGGTATGTCTATTCATTTTCTCTTGGCTTTTTTTTTATTGTTTTACCCTTTTCGCGTTACTTACATATTCCCACTGAAATGGTACTGATATTTCTTCGTAACTGGGGAGTAAAGCCCGAACCAGGATTTAAACCTCATAACGGGATTCAGGCCTTTGAAGTACATTCCTGTTCAGGATGTGGAATATGCTTAGATGTTTGCCCGGCCGTGAATAAAACAGATTACAAATTTCAATCAGTATATTTTGTAAAATATGTTCGAAATAAAAAGGGTTTTGAAAAGTTAGCAAACCTTTGTTTAAATTGTGGGCAGTGTGATGCGGTTTGTCCGGTGGGGATTAACCTTGACAGACTTAGATCTGTTACCAGGCACGAGATTCATAAGAACTCTTTTTTTTACCATTCGTATTTGCCCGGAAGCATGGTTTTTTGGCGCGAAACCACCCGGGTTATACTGTTTACAGGTTGTATGGGCAGGTTAAATCCGAAAACAACAGTATCATTTAAAAATTTGCTTAATGAAGCAAACATAAGTTTCATCCATATGGATGAATACGAAAGTATTTGTTGTGGGCGGCCAATGGAAATTTCCGGAGTAGCTGAATCGTCTGCAACATTAATTGAGCGAAACAGGGAAAGAATAATGGCGTACCATGGTAATGTTTTAGTTACTACTTGCCCTGTATGTTACAAAATATTTAATAGTGCCCGTTACAATTTAGATATTCCTGTTATGCATCATTCTGGATATCTCTGGCAATTAATTGAATCGGGCTTAATTGTCAGGGAAAAATCAATAGTAAAAATGGCTTATCACGATCCTTGCGAACTTGGCAGGGGAAGCAACTGTTACGAACCACCCAGGGAGATATTAAATAGGATTGGTAATTTACAATCCTTAAAGCGCGAACGCGAAATGTCGATGTGTTGCGGTAATAATTTGGGATCAATAGCTTTGTCTGAAAATGAAAGAAAATCTGTCACAACCGGAACAGTTAATATATTAACCCAGGATAATCCGGATGTAGTAGTTACCGCATGCCCCATGTGTAAAAAAACTCTTCAAAATCAATGCCCTGCAATAGTGGCCGATCTGGCAGAAATTTTATGGGAAACACACCCTATTAATATCCATAAAAAACATGAAAAAATTTCAGAAAATTTACAAAAAGAAGTTGTTAACTGCAATTTGATGGGTTAATTCTCCAATCATAAATTTAGCTGAAAAATGATTATTAAGATGTTATAGATTTTTAGTAGACCTCTAGGTTTTATAAAATTATTGGGGTGGTAACATTCAGTTAATTTTTCTGAAAATCTTTTTTTTTATTTTAACTTTGGTGCCAAATCTTTGCTGAACAAATTTACAGTTTATAATCAAATAAAATTATTCAGGAAAAAGGCCCAAACTAAAAAAATGAAAACCAATCTATATGGATATTAATAATTTAAGGGGTTCTATTGTTGCAATAGTAACACCATTTAAAGAAAACGGAGAGATTGACCTGGCTGCTTTTGACTCATTGATTGAATGGCATATTGCCCAGGGAACAAATGGTTTGGTGGTGTGCGGTACTACTGGTGAAACTCCAACCCTTTCAGAGGAAGAAGATACAATGTTGACGGCACGCGCCGTTAAACAGGTAAGAGGTCGAATACCGGTAATTGCAGGTACTGGTAGCAATTCAACCCATGATTGTATTAAATACTCCAAGGCTGCAGAAAAAATTGGAGTTGATGCATTACTTGTTGTTGCCCCTTATTACAATAAACCAACCCGGAAAGGGCTATATCTTCACTTTTCGAATGTTGCCAAATCTGTTAAAATCCCGGTAATTTTATATAACGTTCCTGGTCGTACAGGAAGCTGTATTACCTATGATCTGGCAATTCAACTGGCCAACGAAAACAGTAATATTAAAGCTATAAAAGAAGCCGGTGGCAATATTGAAGTTTTCGTTAATTTAATAGCCAACCGACCAAAGGGTTTTAAGGTTTATAGTGGCGATGATTTTTTGGCAACTGCAGCAAACCTTTTAGGAGCAGATGGTTGTATTTCAGTAATTGCCAATATTATTCCTAAAGAATTTAGTGAATTAATGGCCAACTCTTTAGAAGGAAATCTGGAAAAAACACATCAGATTTTTTATAAATATAAAAAACTAATGGATTTAATGTTTGTTGAATCAAATCCAATTCCGGTTAAAACGGCATTAAGTTCAATGGGTAAGGTAAATGAAGTATTACGTTTGCCATTATGTAGCATGGAAGATAAAAATAAAGAAGTTTTGATATCTGAATTAAAGAAGGTCGGAATTTTGTAATATAAAAAAATATGAAAGAGGCTGTCTTAAAAGTTTTTTAAAGCCTATGAGAATTGAATATTTGAAAAACTTTTCGAGAGGAGTACGAATAAAAAGAGGGTGTCTGGGACTTTTGAGACACCCTCTTTATTTTATTTTTTGGATATTTTTTATCACTACTATCCGATAAAAAGTTGTTTTGTCCCTAACGGGACAAAAGTTCAATTCTCAATTAAGTGTTTTACCGATCTTTAGTCCCTAACGGTACTGTGCCGTCAGGTACAGAATATCGGTAAAGATGAATCGACCCTAATTTTTATTGTCCTGTAGGGACACCGCAATTCGTTGGCATTATAGCATCTTATCGAAAAATTTATCGGACAGTAGTGATTTTCTATTGCGCTATTTTAGTTAGTTGCATGTGTCCAATTAGTTTATTTTGTTTATTATAAGTTTCTGATTTTATGGCTCCAACGTTTTTAGTAAGCCATTCAACCGAATTAATTGTTACTTTCATTATTCCCATATCGGTGGTAATGGTTTGCTTTATTTTCATACATTCAAAAGTTCCCGCAGGTGTTGTAATATTTTCTATAGATTCAATAACACGGTTGGTTATGTAAATTTTTGTCGAAAGGTTTATAGGTGAATCTGAAGTTACCTTCATAATAACGTTCCCATCTTTTAATTTTGTTCCGGGTTTAGCATTAACAGGGATATCAATCGATTCAAATGTCATTTCAACATCCATGTCCTTGTAAGATTCCTGTTGTTTTGGGTCTATAAAACTACTCATATCTATTATGAAGCGGTCGCCCTCACATTTGTATTTCAGATCAGCTGGTTTATCTTTTTTATCGGAAAGATTTTCATGCCGCACAATATAAACCGTTGCTCCGGCTTGTTCTGATCGGGATATAAGTGTTTGTTTATGGGAGCCTGTCTCTTTTCCTTTAGCGTTATAATTAGTGTAGTACAGTACTGTTCCCTCTTTAAAAGGAATGTATAAATCGCAATTCTGACCAAAAAAATCAAACGACAAAATTGCCAAAATAAAAAGAATAGTGAATTTTTTCATCCGTAAATAATTTTTAGTTTAATGTTTTATACTTTATCCCGGTTTTTCTGGGAAACCTTCCGCTTCGCTTAACCTGCAGTCAATAATATCAGCGCCTCCTTTCATAATTTGTCGGAATTAATGTTTTGGTGAATAATAATCGATTCTCTGAAATGATATTATTTATTAGTAATCCTTCTGAATAATAATATGAATTAATCATATACACCTGCAGGCTTTTTATTTTTTAAATTAGCATATTGGAAATTATTTGTAAAGTTCTGTATTCAATCTATGTTCATTTAAAAACAAACAAAAAGTATAAGCCAAATCAATTTTATTTATTTCATTATTAAAGGTTTATCAAGAGCCGTTTGCATCGAAACCAATAGTTATGTAACCTCAATCTAAAATTCATATTCATATTTAAACTACTCAATAATTTAAAAATGTTCATGATTTCCATAAACCTTATAAACCCTTTTCATCGAAAATTTTGTTTTATCAATAACCTCCCATTTATTTCCGGTGTAGAATGCTATTCTAATGTAATGTAATACCTGCTATCAACGTACCCATCATCAAAAGGGTTGGCTTATTCTTTCCCGAAATTTTTAATTCCTGCTAACTTATTTCTTTATATTTTTGTTCCTCTGGACCACAGCTCTTTTCCAAGTAATAATTAATCGAATTTGTTATTCATAAAAATCAGATGAAGTAGGTTACTCTGTTAAAACAATATTTTTAAATGTTCTGAAAATTAGCCTTTTGTTATTTAAAAATCAAGTGGCAACCGGCAGTTTTTTAGTTTAGTTAAAATGGACTATTTTTTTAATGTATAAGTATAAATTTTAAAAATCTTTATAAAAGCGCAGTTATAAATAATAAAAAAGATGAATGTAATTGATACAATTTTTAGCCACCGTACTATAAGAAAATATAGCCAACAGCCTGTAGACCAGGATTTGTTAAACCAAATCCTTGAAAGTGGCACCCGGGCTTCAACAACCGGTAATATGCAGGTTTACAGTATAATCGTAACAACTGATGAAACTATTAAATCATCGCTTGCCCCCGCCCATTTCAATCAGAAAATGGTAACACAGGCCCCTGTAGTACTAACCTTCTGTGCCGATTTTAACAGGTTTAACAAATGGTGCCGTTTAAGAAATGCCGTACCCGGTTATGATAATTTTTTGTCGTTTGTAACTGCCACTATTGACGCTCTTCTTGTTGCCCAAAATGTGTGTATCGCAGCCGAAAGTAAAGGTTTGGGCATATGTTATCTTGGCACCACTACTTATAATGCCCAAAAAATTATAGATGTTTTAAATATACCCCGTGGAGTGGTCCCTGTTACCACGGTTACACTTGGGTATCCCGGTGAAAGTCCTGAAATTACTGACCGGTTGCCACTAAATGGTGTAATTCATAATAATACTTATAATGATTATAGCAACGAGGATATCAACCGGATTTATTATGAAAAAGAAAATTTGGATATCTATAAAAAGTTTGTTGTTGAAAATAATAAAGAAACATTGGCACAGGTTTTTACTGATGTAAGATATAAGAAGGCAGATAACGATTTTTTTTCAGGCGCTTTTATGGATGTAATCAAAAAGCAGGGATTTATGTGATAATGGATCGTTTATTTTAATATTATCTGTACAATTAACAATGTGCGAATTCTTCTCTTTTTAGTCCAGGTAACCCCTGCTTTTTAATAATTATGGTTTTACAAAACTAAAGAATCATAAAACCGGGATATGTAAACCAGTTTTGAACAAGTATTATTCAGGAATATTTTTTTTATTTATTCGCTTTTAAAAGCAACCATTTTTTAATAACAACATCTTATAAATTGTAACCTTATTAAAAAAAGTGAAATGAAAAAATTAAGTTTCGGTTTAAGTATGTTTTTATTTATCACTTCTGCCTGCCAGAATGAAAATGAACCAGTGGTTGTTAAGGAGGAGTTTACAACAAAATCTCTTCAGATAATTCAAAAAACTGACGCTTTCAGCTGGAAGTTTTTTCAAACCATGAATAAATTGGAAGAAGAAGGAAATAACCTGGTTATTTCTCCCTTAAGTGTTTCTCAAGCCTTTGGTATGGCCATTAACGGGGCAACGGGTAGTAATCTTGATGAAATGCTTCAGGTTTTTGGATATGATGACACCCAGGGAATGAATGATGCATATAAAAATATTCGTGGAGCATTGTCAACCGCCGACCCCAAAGTAACCATAGGAATAGCAAACTCAGCCTGGTATCGTCAGGGATTTGTAATTAAAGAACCATTTTTTAACGCATTACGTCAGTATTACGATGCCGAAATTGAGGGACTTGATTTTAACAATGCTGACCAATCATTAAAAACAATAAACGGGTGGGTAAACAACAAAACAAAAGGGAAAATTCCCACTATTATTAATAATATATCAACCAGGCATATATTGTTTTTGGTAAATGCAGTTTATTTCTATGGCCCCTGGTCAAATAAATTCGATAAAGCAAATACAACAACTGCACCTTTTAAACTTTCAAATGGATCAGGTGTTCAGGTAAAAATGATGTACCAGGAATCAGTTTTTGAAATAAAGAATTACCCAAAATTTTCATTTTTGCGTGCTCCGTATGCATCAGGTGCTTTTGCCATGAATATACTACTTCCACATGAAGGTGTAAAAGCCGATGAGGTAATCAATATGCTGAATTCAGATGAATGGAACTCATTGCAAACAGAAAAACCTTCTGTAAAAGTTAAGCTCTATCTACCACGTTTTAAATCTGAATGCAAATATAACCTGGTTGAAGGGCTTCAAATGCTGGGAATACAAAAGGCATTTACCGATAATATGGGTTTTCATAATATTGCTGAGGCACCAATTGTTATTAGCGATGTAAAACACAAAACTTTTATTGAAGTAGATGAAAAAGGAACTGAAGCGGCTGCTGCAACAAGTATTGGATTTGAACTTACAAGCATGCCACCCCAATCCCCTGTTTTCAGGGTCGACCGTCCATTTGTTTTTATAATATCAGAAAAAACAAGTGGTGCAGTTTTGTTTGCAGGAAAAATCGAAAACCCTTTACAGGAAAAAATCGAATAAATCAGCTTCCTGCCGGAATAAAAGGCCATAATCCCAAATTTGTAATTGTAAGGGAAATAAAGGCTATTGTAATAATTAACGTTCACTGTAACAATTATAAAACAATTACAAATTTGGGATTAATTATTTATTACCTGCGGTGGTTATAAACACCACTTGCCTGTTGGGTAGGCATTAGCAGCATGTCATTTACATTTACATGGGGAGGACGGGTTATCATAAATTCAATTGCATCTGCAACATCCTGCGCAAATAAGGGTGTTAATCCTTCGTAAACCTTATCTGCTTTTGTTTTATCCCCATGGTATCTTACAATTGAGAATTCGGTTTCAACCATACCCGGAGAAATTGAAGAAACTTTAATATTGTGTTTCAGCAAATCAATTCTCATACCTTTTGTAATAGCATTAACTGCATGTTTTGTTGCACAATAAACATTGCCATTTGCATATACCTCTATTCCAGCAATTGAACTAACATTAATAATATGGCCCATGTTTTTCTTTATCATTCCTGGTATAACAAGCTGGCTCATAGTAAGTAACCCCTTTATATTAGTATCAATCATCTGTTCCCAGTCACTCCATAATCCTTCATTAACGGGGTCATTCCCTGCTGCCAAACCGGCGTTGTTAATTAATAGTCTTATATCTTGCCACTCAATTGGTAAACTTTCCCAAGCCCTTATTGTAGCTTCCCGGTTTCTTATATCAAAACATAGGATTTTAATATTTACACCGTATTTTTCTAATTCGGTTTTAAACTTTTGAAGCCTCTCTTCCCTTCTCCCGGTTATTATAACACCATAATTTAATTTAGCCACTTTTTCTGCCGTTGCCATGCCTATACCTGACGTGGCACCTGTTATTAGGGCAATTTTTTCCATAAACTTAAGTTTTTGTTGGTTGTAAATATGGTCATCCGGTTTGCAATATGGATGATTTTTTCTACTTTCAGGAAGTTTTTAAAACAATTTAACTATAAGTAAAAGTAATCTTTTTTGTACCCGTGTGGGTATTTAACTTAAACAGTATAGTATGTCCGTTAATAATGTCGGTATTTATGATGATGAAACTTTCAATTTATCATCAGAGGAGGTAGATAAAATCCAAAAAATCCTTGGAAGAAAACCAAATCTTTTAGAATTGGAATTGGTTTCAATTTTATGGTCTGAACATGCCAGTTACAAAAACTCACTGAAATGGCTTAATATACTACCGCGCAAGGGAGATGGAGTAGTAATTGAAGCTGGTGCTGAAGGAGCCGGTGCAATAGATATTGGAGACGGAATGGTTTGTGTTTTTAAACTTGAGTCACATAATCATCCATGTGCAGTTCAACCTCGCCTGGGTGCAATTACAGGCCTTAGGGTTGTAACCCGCGATATTTTTTCTATGGGGGCCCATCCATTGGCATTTCTTAATTCTTTGAGATTTGGAGATGGAGAAAAAGATACGGCCAGGTGGCTTTTTGACGAAGTTATTAATGGATTAGCCGATTTTGAAAAAGGTTTTGGAATACCTGTTGTAGGAGGAGAGCTCTTTTTTTGCAACGCCTTTAATTCAAGTCCAATAGTTAACAACATGGTGGTTGGTATAGCCAATAAAAATGAACTTGTATCAGGAGTAGCAAAAGGAAAAGGGAATTTAATTGCCATAATTGGAAATCCTACAGGTAACGAAGGAATTGACGGTGATGCCTTTACTGCAGATGTTATTACCGACAATGGAATCAAAGGTATATCTTCTGATTATTTAAAAAATGTAGAAGTTGAAGTAAAACTTTACAAACTGGTTCAAATATTAATTAAAGAGAAACTGGTGGTTGGAATTCAGCCTATTGGAGCCCAGGGAATTGCAGGGGCTGTAACTGAAATGGCAGCACGCGGTAACTCAGGGGTGGCTGTACAAACGGATGAGGTACCATTGCGCGAAATGGATCTAAGTGCCAGGGATATAGTTATTTCTGAAACATGGGGTAGGCTGCTGGTTTGCTTTTCACCCGAATATAGTGATAAAATAAGAACCCTGGCATTGAATAACGGAGTTGATTTTGGTATAATAGGAAAAGTAACAGCCGATGAAATATTTTCACTTTATTCAGGAAATGATTTATTAGCACAATTACCTGTAAAATATCTGGGCTTAGGAGGTAAAGCTCCTGTTTACGATCCTTCTTTTGATAATGCAATAGCCAAGGTTGACGATTGGGTTGTGGATGATTTACCGGAACCTGATCACTACCCAAAGGTTGCCAAAATTATGATAAACTCTTTAAACCTTGCATCAAAAAAATATCTTAGCAAAAAATTTTCACGTTCATTAAGGGCTGAAGATACCAGTTCCAAATTTCCTTCTGATGCAGCCATAATTGAGATTAAGAAGAATGGTAAGGCTTTAATGGCAACTCTCGATTGTAATCCCGGATATATGTCATCAGATCCGTTTATTGGTGCCCAGATTGCAGTTGCCGAAGCTGCCAGGAATATTGTGTGTGCAGGAGGAAAACCAATTGCCATTTCTGATTGCCTAAATTTTGGAAATCCAAATGATCCAAAAGCATATGGCGCTTTCGTTGCTTCGGTTAAAGGAATTGCCCAGGCATGCAAGTTGTTTAATCTGCCTGTTATAAGCGGCAATGTGAGCTTTTATAATCAACACTCAATTGAGGGTCAGATACATCCGATCGCACCTTCGCCCATTATTGGCATGGTAGGGATTTTAAAAAGGGCTGAACAGCATACCACACTGTCTTTTAAGCATAAAGGCGATATGATTTTCCTTATCGGAAGGTCAAGAAATGATATTAATGGCTCAGAATATTTACGTTTAGTACAAAAAGTAGAGATTTCAAAACCCCCGGTCTATCTTCAGGAAGAAGAACAGGAGCTGCACCAGGTAATTGAAGGATTAATTGAAAAATGCCTTGTAAGATCAGTTCATGATGTATCCAATGGTGGTTTGTTTATGACTTTACTTGAAAGTTCTGTACCCCTTGAATTTGGTTTTGATGTTACTTCAGATGCAGAAATTAGAAAAGATGCATTTCTTTTCGGAGAGGCCCAAAGCAGGGTAGTTGTTTCTGTTTCACCCGAAAAACAGGATATGTTTGTTGATTATATGGTTGAACAGGAATTTCCATTCTCTATTTTGGGGCATGTTACAAAAGGTGAAATCAGAATTGATGATGAATCATATGGCTTTGTTGAAGACTACCGAAGAATATTTGAAAACAGAATCAAAGAGTGGGTTGAAGGTGGAAAATAGCAAACAATTATTATCATTGGCCCTATTTTTCGCTAAAGTTTACTAATATTGCTGCCTGAAAAATTGAGAAAAATGACAGAAAAGCCATACCAGCACGATAGTGGGACCAAAAAAGAACAGGTAACTGAAATGTTTAACATTATTGCCCCTAAATATGACTTACTTAACAGGATGCTTTCTTTTGGTACAGACCGTTTATGGCGAAAGAGAGTTATAAGTGTAATTAAGGATTTAAATATGCCATATATTCTTGATGTTGCCACCGGTACCGCCGATATGGCCATAGAAGCAGCCAAATTAAAAACTACACTTATTTATGCCGTCGATATATCAGCAGAAATGCTTAACGTGGCAAAGTCTAAAATACGGAAAAGAGGGTTACAACACACAATATTTCTTAAAGAAGCTGATTCTGAAGAGCTCCCATTTGGGAAAAATTCTTTTGATGCAGTTACAATAGGATTTGGAGTACGAAATTTCGGAGATTTGGAGAAAGGACTTTCAGAAATTGAAAGAGTATTAAAACCAGGAGGAAGAGCCGTTATTCTCGAATTCTCAAAACCAAAATCCCTACCTATGAAACAAATTTATAACTTTTACTTTACTAAAATTCTGCCATGGTGGGGTGGGGTAATTTCAGGTCATAAAGAAGCTTATTATTATTTGCCTGCATCGGTTCTGAATTTCCCCGAAGGAAGTGGATTTTGCGATAAATTAAAAAATGCAGGTCTCCAGCCTACCCGCCAATGGGTTCAAACCTCTGGAATTGCAACAATTTATGTTGCCGAAAAGCCATTACAATAAACATATTTTTTCCACGTTTTTTTCAGATAATGATAAAATTAAATAAAGTCCCTAATTTTCGGGTATTTAAATATTGTCATTAACAAATTGTTATTCTATCACGGAATTGGATGCGCAAATCAAAATGTAAACAGGCCTCATTATAAATACTTTTTACAGAAGAAATGAAATATATCCTGATTCTTTGTTTTTGTATTTTTTTTAAGCCATTAATAGCCCAGCCTTTATCAACAAAAGTTCCTAATCTTCCAAATTTTGATGATAAAGCCTTAAATTTTGGTTTTTTAATTGGGTTTAATACTATGGATTTCCACGTGGTTAATAAGAGAACAGAATCTTTAGAACCTGGCGTGATCAGAAGATATGCTGATGTAGTTAATCTTAATCCCGGTATAAACCTTGGTATGGTTAGCAGCTTTAGGCTAAATAAATACCTTAATTTGCGCCTGTTACCCGGAATAAGTTTTGGCCAGCGTGATTTATTGTTTATTAATGATGTTGGAAAAGAAGATGAACGACCCTTGGAAATCAAATCAACTTACATTGAATGTCCGATAATTGTTAAGGTTGGCGGGGCCCGTATGACAAATGCAAAACCTTATATTGTTACAGGCATAAATCCACGTATCGATATTGCCAAAAGTAAAAAGGACGGGCTCCTGATAAAACCCTTTGATTTATATTGGGAAATTGGTGCCGGCATTGATTCATATATGAGTTATTTCAGGTTTTCCACAGAATTAAAATTTTCAGTTGGCTTAACAAACATTTTAAACTCAGCCGGTACAGGCGAACCTGAAGATATTCTTTACACCAAAGTGCTTGATAAACTAAGCTCCCGTATATTTGTACTAACTTTTTATTTCGAATAGTTTTGTGAGATGGCATGAAGAAGGAAATAATATTGCGCCTTTTACCCCATGAAGCTGACAATGACCTTTTAATTAAGGGCTTGATTGCCAAACAAATGAAGGTTGCTATTCAAAAAGTTAATGGTTATATTATACGTAGGCGGTCAATTGATGCCCGTAAGAACCCGGTAATGGTGCAATTGCATATTAATGCATGGGCAAACACACCGGTTCCTTTACCCCGGAAAATTGAATTTATTTATCCTGATGTTGCCAATGCACAACATGTTATTATAGTTGGTACCGGTCCTGGAGGCCTATTTGCAGCATTGCGGTTAATTGAAATGGGATTAAAGCCAATTATTATTGAAAGGGGAAAGAATGTAGGTGAAAGAAAAAAAGATATAGCCCAACTTAACAGAAATAACCCAGTTAATCCCGAATCGAATTACGCATTCGGAGAGGGTGGGGCGGGTACCTTTTCTGATGGAAAGCTATATACAAGGAATAAAAAGAAAGGTGACTTTGAGAGATTTTTGGAAATTTTGCATTTTCATGGTGCTAACCACGAAATTCTGATAGATTCCCACCCTCATATTGGTACCGATAAATTACCATCTGTAATAGTAAATATAAGAAACACAATTATCAGATCAGGTGGTGAGATATTGTTTAATACACGCATGGATGATATTGTTATTGAAGGCGACGAGTTTAAAGGTATAGTTACATCAACCGGAGATAAAATATTGGCAAAAGCCGTTATATTAGCTACAGGTCATTCGGCAAAGGATGTTTACGAACTGCTCCACAGTAAGTTAGTTTTACTTGAACCAAAAACATGGGCAATGGGTGTTAGGGTTGAACACCCTCAAAAACTTATCGACCAAATTCAATATCACTCACCCCAGGGAAGAGGAAAATTTTTACCTGCTGCTTCATATTCCTTTGTCTGCCGGGTTCAGGAGCGGGGTGTATATTCCTTTTGCATGTGTCCCGGGGGTTTTATTGTTCCTGCTATGACCGGTCCTGATGAAATGGTGGTAAACGGAATGTCGGCATCAGGGAGAAATTCACCTTTCGCCAACAGTGGTATGGTTGTGGAAATAAGGCCCGAAGATTTAAAAGGATATCAAAATTACGGAGCGCTGGCCGGTTTGGTTTTTCAAAAGGAAGTTGAAAAAAATTGTTACGTTAACGGTGGAAATAACATAATTGCCCCGGCCCAAAGATTAACCGACTTTGTTAATGGACGACTTTCATACGACCTGCCTGAGAACTCCTATATTCCGGGAACTGTTTCAGCCCCACTCCATTTCATACTCCCTCAAATTATTTCCGAAAGGTTAAGGGAAGGTTTTTCAACTTTTGGGAAATGGGCTAAAGGATTCCTAACCCCTGATGCTATAGTAGTGGGCACAGAGTCGAGAACATCTTCCCCTGTGCGTATTCCCCGCGATCCTTTTACATATCAACATGTACAGATTAAAGGATTATTTCCATGCGGAGAAGGGGCCGGTTATGCAGGGGGTATTGCATCATCGGCAATGGATGGTGAAAAGTGCGCCGAAATGGTTGCATCGTTTTTCAAAGCATAGTTAGAGATTGCCTCTTAAATTCTGCACAAATTATTGCAGTTGCAACTCCTACATTTAACGATTCTGAAGTTAATCTTTTTTCTGAAAAATCAGGAATTGTAATTTTTTTTGTTACAAATTTTTCAATTTCGGGTCGTATACCTGCACCCTCATTACCCATTATAATTAAAGAATTTACCATCAAGGATTGATTATAAATACTCTCACCCTGTAAAAATGCACCATAAACAGGGTTATCACTATTATCCTTGTATGTTTGACAAAACTTCTTTAAATCAGTATAATACACTTTAACGCGAGCTATAGCACCCATAGTTGCCTGAACAGTTTTTGGATTAAAAACATCAACGCAATCAGAACTGCAAATAACATCAGTTATTCCAAACCAATCCGCAAGTCTTATTATCGTACCCAAATTTCCGGGGTCCTGAATTCCATCAAGGGCTAATGTAAGTGAACTATTTATGGCATTATTGTTGAGATGGTATCCGGGTTTTTTGAAAACACCCAAAACATGCTGAGGGGTTTTTAATAATGAAATTTGTTTAAATTCCTGTGATGGAATAATGACAGTTTCAATTTTGAGTGTGGCTATTTCACCTATCGTACTCCATTGGTCGGAACAAACCACAAATTCGGGCTTCATTCCCGAATTTATTAAGTCAGTAATCATTTTGGGGCCTTCAACCAGAAAAACACCCAGTTGGTCACGATATTTTTTTTGAGCCAGTGAAGTAATTAGTTTTTTTTTGGCCTTACTCAGCATAATTCATTTTTTTAACTTTGCATACAAATTTATAATAATATGGTACATTAGCAGAATGAACTTCACCACTCTTTTTTTTAAATACAATAAGTTTTCCCCGATGAACATAAGAAAATCCTTATATAAACATATTGTTGGGTTTTTAATTTTGTTATTCTTTATGGTAACCGGTTGTAGTACTACTAAATATGTACCTAAAGGAGAAAGATTGTTGTCAAAAGTGGAAATTAAAAATCCTGCCCGTGATGTTTCCCGCCAGGATATGAATTCTTATTTAAGGCAACAGGAAAACCTTCGTATTCTTGGATTTTGGAAACTTCATCTCGGTATTTACAATATGTCGGGTCAAAACGGGGAAAAAGGAATTAATAAATGGCTTAAACGAATAGGAGAGCCACCAGTGATTTATGATTCAACATTGGTGGAAAGGTCAGTTGAACAGATGGGAATATTCTTAAAAAACAGGGGATATTTCCAGGCAACTGTAACTGATACTGTAACTTTTCCAACAAAGAAAAGGGCCAGGGTAAAATATACAATTTATTCGGGTCCACGTTACAGGTTAAATAATGTATTTTACAGGGTTGAGGATGACAGCCTCCGTGAAATAATTCTTAAGGATTCAATTAACACCCAGTTAAGAAAAGGAAGGGCATTTACCTCCGATTTGCATAATCGTGAACGTGACCGGATTACCAATAAGCTACGAAACATGGGCTATTATGCATTTTCAAGAGAGTATATTTATTTTTTGGCAGATAGTTCCCTTGGAAAATATTTGGTTAATGATACCCTGGTTTTAATACCTCCTACGTTAACTCCCAAAAGCGGACCAAAAAGAATGTACCACAGAAAGTATTTAATCCGGGATGTGAGTTTTCAGGTAGGCACTGACCCAAATGAAATAGTAATTGAAGGCGCATCCGGAAAAATATATTCTGATACAATAGAGTATCAGGGTTTTAAGATAATTCATGAAGGTAAACTGAGTTTTAAACCCGATGTACTTACGAATAGTAACTATATTAATCCTGGTGAATTGTACCAGGCTGATTTGGTTGAACGTACCCAATTTTTGCTTAGCAGTTTAAGATTGTTCAAATATATAAATATCAGGTTCAAAGAAGTTGAGGGAGTAGATGGTCCAAAGGGATATAAAAAACTTGATTGTATAATCCATGTTATCCCCGGAAAATATCAAAGCTATGCAGTTGAAATTGAAGGGACAAATTCATCTGGGAACCTTGGCGCAGCCGGTAATTTTAAATACCAACATAAGAATTTGTTAAAAGGGGCTGAGTTTTTTACTTTAAATACACGTCTGGCAAGGCAGAACCAGTTTGTTATCAGGGAAGGGAACAAGGAACAATTTAATACAATTGAGTTTGGTGGAGAGGCATCAATTATACTACCAAAATTTGTATTACCTGTTCGCATAGAAAGCTTCCGTCAGAAATATAACCCCCGGACAAATATTTCATTTGCATATAATTACCAGCGCAGGCCTGATTATACACGTACCATAGCCAACGCCAGAATGGGTTATACATGGCGTTCATCACGGTTTGTAACACATTCATTGTTTCCCCTTGACTTTAACCTTGTAAATATTCCAAATGTTGACCCTGATTTTTGGGATAATATTAAGAACACATTTCTGCGCTATACTTATGAAGACCACTTGATTGTAAATATGAATTATAACTTGCTGTACAACGAACAGGTTCTTGGTCAGAACCGCGACTTTGGGTATTTACGTTATAACTTTGAATCAGCTGGTAATTTACTTGATCTGGCGGCCCCCTTGTGGTCTGAACCAACTAATGACGGATTTTATGAATTATTTGGAATTCGCTACGCACAGTATATAAAAAATGATATTGATATTAGGTACCACCAAAGAATCAATAGCGTAACCTCATTAACTTACAGGTTTTTCGGCGGAGTTGGAGTGCCTTATGGAAATTTAAAGGTACTACCATTTGAGAAAAGGTACTTTGCCGGGGGTGCCAATAGTGTAAGGGCATGGCCGGTAAGAGGTTTAGGGCCAGGGTCGTTTAAAGAAGAGGTACTTAGTTATTATAACCAAACTGCAGATATCAAAATCGAGTTCAACGTTGAGTATCGGTTCAAACTTTTTTGGTTGCTTGAGGGTGCATTTTTTATTGATGCCGGCAATATATGGGGAATAAGGGATGAGGTTTCTCCGCCCGGTGGCTTGTTTAAATTTGATGAGTTTTATAAACAATTTGCCATTGGTACCGGGTTTGGTACCCGTTTTGATTTTAAATATTTTATTTTCAGGGTTGATGCAGGTTTAAAACTCCACGATCCTTCCGAAGTTGCAGGAAACAGGTGGATTCCCGGAAACAGGAAATATACATGGAATGATGTTGCCTTTAATTTTGCAATAGGATACCCATTCTAAGAATTATTTTAATTTAATTTTAATTTAACCCAAATTAATCAATAGGAGGCGAAGAATGAGCCGAACTATTTGATTTAATTGGGATAATCCCGATTTAGTGATGTTTCAATTCCAAATCTTTGGAATTGATTACAAGCACTTTATCGATTACGCATTTTCAAATGCGTAATTTGGGTTTAACTAAAAAGGCACCCCAATCGAGTGCCTTTTTTTATTGCTTGTCAACCTTAAAATCATGCTTTCCCGGCCGAACCAAGAACATTTTCATTCTTGTGCTTGTACAATGCCTTTAACAAATCGCGGGCAGGACCAAGATATTTTCTTGGGTCAAACTCACCTGGATTTTCGGCCATAACTTTACGTATTGCTGCGGTCATGGCCAAACGTCCGTCTGAATCAATGTTTATTTTGCAAACAGCTGATTTTGCTGCTCTGCGTAACTGTTCCTCCGGTATGCCAACTGCTTCTTTTAGGGCTCCTCCAAATTTATTAATTGTGGAAATATGCTCTTGCGGAACACTTGATGCGCCATGGAGCACAATAGGGAAACCAGGAATTCTTTTTTCAATCTCCTCAAGTATTTCAAATTTTAATGGCGGTGGAACTAAAACACCTTCTGAATTCCGGGTACACTGGGCTGGAGTAAATTTGTGGGCACCATGCGAAGTCCCTATCGAAATAGCAAGCGAATCAACACCGGTTCTCTTTACAAAGTCTTCAACCTCCTCAGGATGAGTGTATGTTGAATGTTCTGCAACAACATCATCCTCAACCCCCGCTAAAACTCCAAGCTCTCCCTCAACTGTAACACCTTTGGAATGGGCATATTCCACAACTTTTTTCGTAAGGGCTATATTGTCTTCATATGCATGGTGCGAACCATCAATCATTACCGATGAAAAACCATTGTCGATACACTCCTTACAAATCTCGAAAGTATCTCCATGGTCAAGGTGTAAAACAATAGGTATTTCACAACCCAGTTCTTTCACATATTCAACTGCTCCTTTTGCCATATTACGTAAAAGGGTTGCATTGGCATATTTTCTTGCACCCGATGAAACCTGCAAAATTACAGGAGATTTTGTCTCAACACAAGCCTGAAGAATTGCCTGCAGTTGTTCCAAATTATTGAAATTATAAGCCGGAATTGCATAACCACCAGCAACAGCCTTAGCAAACAGATCTTTACTGTTTACTAAACCTAAATCTTTATAACTTACAGCCATTTTTTTATTTTTTATGTTTATTTATTGGTTTAATGGTAATTTATATTTAATGTGATGAAATGCTCAAATGCTACATAAACAAACACTTATGAACCAGATTCCGTTCATGAAGGTGTCCCGAAAAGCAGGGATAAACTAACTGGCTTTAATAAATAATTTTGTTTTGAAAAATATGGTTCAAAAGTAATTAAACCATGTTACTTTTACAATAATTTAACTGGTTGTATATATGATAATATATTTTAAAAGTAAAATTTAACTTTTAATGAGAATTTTATACATTTGATGCTGATTTTATACAGGATTATAATTTCCTGTGCCTGATATGTGAATAGATAAAAGTTTTTTACCAACGGAATTATATTGAAATCAAAATATTAAAATGGACAACAGAGATAACTTTACCAGTAAATTTGGGGTAGTAGCTGCGGCAGCAGGTTCGGCAATTGGTTTGGGTAATATCTGGAGGTTCCCTTATGTATTAGGAGAGAACGGAGGCGCTGCATTTCTTTTGCTTTACCTTTTTTTTATCCTTGCTATAGGTGTACCTGTAATGCTTTCTGAGTTGATGATTGGAAGAAAGGCCCAGCTAAATATTTTTGGGGCTTTCCGTTATTTAGCTCCTAAAAGTGGTTGGTCAATCGTTGGTGTAATGGGAGTTGGAGCAGCATTTATGATACTTTCATTTTATGCCGTTGTCGCAGGCTGGACTCTTGAGTATGCATATCTGGCCATAAAAAATGAATTTGTTGGAAAATCCCAGGATGAGTTTAAAATCATGTTCGAATCTCTTACTTCAAATACATGGAAACCAGTTTTTTTGATGCTGGTATTTATGATATTGAGCGCATTAATAGTAAGATCGGGGATTAAAAACGGAATTGAAAAATATACAAAAATATTAATGCCCTTGCTTCTGGTTATTATTATTTTACTTAACCTAAGAGCAGTAACCCTCGATGGGGCATTTGAAGGGTTAAAATTTTTATTTAAGCCCGATTTCAGCAAAATAAACGGAAATGTAATACTTGAAGCCTTAGGACAGGCATTCTTCTCTCTTAGTCTTGGTATGGGAGTAATGGCAACCTATGGCTCTTATATTAAAAAAAGCGAATCTTTGGGACAAACAGCAATTTCAGTTTCTTTTGCTGATACACTTGTTGCTATTCTGGCAGGAATTGCAATATTTCCTGCAGTTTTTGCCTTTGGAATTCAGCCTGATGCGGGCCCAGGGTTAGTTTTTGTAACTTTACCAGGAATTTTTAACCAAATGCCCGGTGGGTATGTATTTTCAATTCTGTTTTTTATTCTGCTTATTATCGCAGCACTAACTTCTTCAATATCACTATTGGAAGTGGTAGTAGCATATTTTACTGAAGAACTGAAAATGAAAAGGGAGTTTGCCACATGGCTTGCCGCAGGTACTATGTCACTGCTCGGCTTTCTTTGTGTTGTTTACGAAAATATATTTTCATTTTTTGACAAAACCTCATCAAATATACTTTTGCCATTGGGCGGTTTACTAATTGTAGTATTTACAGGATGGTTCCTGGGGTTGAAAAACGTCAGGTCAGAACTCGAAGCCGACGGTCGGTTAGTGAAATATTTCCCTGTTTTTGTGATTATCATAAAATACATTGCACCATTGGCAATTGCAATGGTTTTCATTAACAGCCTTGGATTATTTAAGTTTTAGAGTATTGGGGTGATAATTATTGTGCAGTAAAAATATTATGAATTGAAATAGGTTAATTTCTGTTTACCCTGACTATATAAGTATGTGGAAAGATTATCTTTCATTTTCACGACAAGAGCAAAAAGGAATAATCCTGCTGGGTGTCGTAATATTTTTGTTATTACTTTATAGGTTTATTGCTCCTTTAATCTTTTCTTCAAATCAAATCGTTGTTATAAAGGATGATACATTATTTACCCATTTTAATCAGCCACAACTTGTCAATCCCTCATCTATTTCCAAAGAAGTAACTATTCCGTATTTTGACCCTAATGAAGTTACACAGGAGTTTTTAATGGAAATAGGCCTTAATAAAAGAATAGCAAACAACTGGATAAACTACATCGAAAAAGGGGGCTCCTTTAATAATGTTTCAGATGTTAAAAAAGTTTACGGTGTAGATAGTTTATTATACTCTTCATTGCATAGGTACATGCTTATTTCGGAAAAAAACGAAGAGTCTAAGGTTTTTAAAACCGGGGTTGAAGATAATAATTACCGGCCGTTTTTTATTGACCTTAATAATCTTTCGGAACAAGGGATCATTAATTTGGGTTGGGACAATTCAATGATAGACACAGTTAAATCATGGAGTAAAAAGTATTGGGTTTCACAGCGTTATGAAATTCAGACCTTAAAAAAATGGAATCACGATTCATTGAGAATACTTAAAATGAACCTTGTTCCCAGGGTGGTTTCACATACTAAAAATTCACATTTTATTTTGGAGATGAATTCGGCTGATACATCACAATGGGAACTTCTTAATGGTGTAGGCCCAGTGTTAAGTAAACGAATTGTAGCTTATAGAAAGAAACTTGGAGGATTTTCTTCTCCCGACCAACTTATAGAAGTTTATGGGCTTTCACCCTTATTGGTTAGCGAAATAAAACCTTTTCTGGTTGTTGATTCTTTGAAAATAAAAGTTTTGGATATTAACAAAGCTTCTCTTCGTCAGTTAAAGGAACACCCATATATTGGATTTTATAAAGCCCAGGCCATTATAGATGAGCGAAAGAAAAAGGGAAAATTCTTAAACACAAAGGAGTTACTTGAACTATCTTTATTCAATGACGGAAAATGGGAAAGAATCAATCCATATCTTACCGCAAAATAGTTAGTTGGAATGAAATATTTTATTTTAAAAACACAGAATTGTTTATATCAGGATAACCCAATTAAAATATTAACAGCTAATAATCAATTTGTTAAATTTGTTAATATTGTAATTTCTGCATAAGTAATAGCCAAAATAAAATGTTCATAAAAAAATATGAATTAAAATTTGTCGCAATCAGTAATCTTCATTTTCTTTGCACCCGAAAATTTAACTACAATGAAGGAATAATTTTCATAAAACATTGAAATTGTAAATATTAATTGTAACTTTGCAAGCCAAAAATTTAAAACAAAAACATTATGATCGTTGTACCCATAAAAGAAGGTGAAAACATTGAAAGAGCTTTAAAGAAGTTCAAAAGAAAGTTCGAAAAAACCGGAGCTATGCGCGAATTGCGTTCCCGTCAGTCATTTACCAAGCCATCAATTATTAAGCGGGAACAAAAGAAAAAAGCTATATATATACAGCAATTACAAAGGGAAGAAGAATAGTTTTATAAATTGTTTTTTTTCTGAAAGGTGTCTTATTTTTCTCATCTTTTTTTCGTATATTCGTTAGAAAGAGGGATAAATAAGACATTTTTAGTAAATGTACAATACAGAGGGATTTTTTGATTATTTATTGTATGAGAGGCGATACTCTCAACATACCATTATCGCTTATAAGGGTGATTTAAAGCAATTCTTCGAATATTTGGAGACCACCGGTAATGAAGGTATAAAAGCAGTCAAACCCAAAACAATCCGTAACTGGATAGTATATCTTCATAATTTAGGTATTGGCCCCCGTTCAATTCACCGGAAGGTATCATCAGTAAAAAAGTTTTTTAAATATGTTTTTCGTGAGGGACTAGTTGATGCAAACCCTGCACAACATGTTAATCTGCCGAAAATACCAAAACGACTTCCTGTTTTCGTTAGGGAGAAGGAAATGGGGCAACTTTTGGATCATGTGGATTTTGGCAATAATTACGAAGGAGTTCGAAACAAGTTGATAATTGAATTGTTTTATGGTACAGGAATGAGATTATCAGAAATGGTTGAATTGAAAAATTTTGATTTGGACCTAAAACGGAAACTTGTAAAAGTTTTGGGTAAAAGAAATAAAGAAAGATTAATTCCTTTAACAAACGAACTTTTAATAATTATTCCCAAGTTTATTACACTTAAAAATGAGTTATTCGGGTCAGATTATACTCCATGGTTTTTATTAACCAATAAAGGAGAAAAAATATATCACAAACTAATATACAGAATAGTTACTTCATATTTGCCCCTTGTAACATCCATGGAAAAGAAAAGCCCTCATGTTTTGCGCCATACTTTTGCTACTGTTTTGTTAAACAGGGGAGCTGATCTTTATGCAATTAAAGAATTATTAGGTCATTCAAACCTAAATGCCACCGAAGTTTATACTCATAATTCATTTGAAAAATTAAACGCTATTTATAAACAGGCTCATCCAAGAGCTTAAATTATAGGAGGATAAAACATGAACATAACAATTCAAACTGTGCATTTTGATGCTACTGATAAACTGGAAGCATTTATTAACCAGAAAGTTGGGAAACTTGATCAATATTTTGACGGAATAATTTCAGCAGAAGTAATTCTAAGGCTGGATAAATCAGAAAGCCTTGATAATAAAGTAGTAGAGATAAACCTGGATTTACCCGGGAATAATCTTTTTGCAAAAAAACAAAGTAGAACATTTGAGGAAGGGGTTGACCTGGTTTGTGATGCACTAAAGAAACAATTAATTAAACGTAAGGAAAAAATTAAGGCAAAATAAATATTTGATAATACTTAAAGTTGTATAAATCAATTAGAATGCATTCATTTTTCGGGTTAAAGATGAATGCATTTCTATTAAAAAATAACTATTACCCAAAAAACATTTCAATATTTTGTGTTATTTGAAATTTATTATACATTTGCACACCATTTTAAGAATATTTTCAGGGTATAAAAAATATTTAAAGGGCTGGTTATCACGATTGATCAGCCTGTTAATATGAAATAAATCAAAATTCTTAAAATTTTAAATATTTATTAATTTGCTTATTATGAAGCTATTAGTAAAATAATTTATAATTTTTTGAATGAAGTCTCATAAATTAGAAGATTATTCTGATTTTAAAGTTTTTTTGTGCTTTAAAATTCACTAACTTTGTGGGCTTTTAAATTGCGGGAGTAGCTCAGTTGATAGAGCATTAGCCTTCCAAGCTGAGGGTCGCGGGTTTGAGTCCCGTCTCCCGCTCTTTTTTAAGCCGATGTAGCTCAGGGGTAGAGCGCTTCCTTGGTAAGGAAGAGGTCATGGGTTCAATTCCCATCATTGGCTCAAGGTTGTTAAAATGGAATACGGTTTCAATATTGTTCAAATTGTCTAAATAATTTCGAGTTATGGCTAAAGAAACATTTCAAAGGACGAAGCCTCACGTTAATATCGGTACTATTGGTCACGTTGACCATGGTAAAACAACTCTTACTTCCGCTATCACTATGGTATTGGCAAGAAAAGGGTTATGCGAAGTTAAGAGTTTCGATTCTATTGACAACGCTCCTGAAGAGAAAGAGCGTGGTATAACTATCAACACTGCACACGTAGAGTACGCTACAGAAAACCGCCACTACGCACACGTTGACTGTCCGGGTCACGCTGACTATGTTAAAAACATGGTTACCGGTGCTGCCCAAATGGACGGAGCAATTCTTGTTTGTGCTGCTACTGATGGACCAATGCCCCAAACCCGTGAGCACATTCTGTTGGCTCGTCAGGTAAACGTTCCAAAAATAGTTGTTTTCATGAACAAAGTCGATATGGTGGACGACCCAGAGCTATTAGAACTGGTTGAAATGGAAATCCGTGACCTGTTAAGCTTTTATCAGTTTGATGGTGATAATACCCCGGTTATCCAGGGTTCTGCCCTTGGTGCCATGAATGGTGAAGCTCAGTGGGAAGAAAAAATTGTGGAACTTATGAACGCAGTGGACACATGGATTCCAATTCCTCCCCGCGATATTGATAAATCATTCCTTATGCCGGTTGAGGACGTTTTCTCAATTACTGGTCGTGGTACAGTTGCAACAGGCCGTATTGAAACCGGAATTATTAAAACCGGTGAAGAAATGCAGCTGATTGGTTTGGGTGCTGATGGGCGCAAAACTGTATGCACAGGAGTGGAAATGTTCCGTAAAATTTTGGACGAAGGCCGTGCTGGTGACAACGTAGGTTTATTATTACGTGGTATCGATAAAAATGATATTAAACGTGGTATGGTTTTGGCCAAGCCAAATTCAATTAAACCCCATACAAAATTCAAAGCTGAGGTTTATGTTTTGAAAAAAGAAGAAGGTGGTCGTCATACCCCATTCCACAATAAATATCGTCCTCAATTTTTCTTACGTACACTTGACATCACCGGTGAAATAAACCTTCCGGAAGGAACTGAAATGGTTATGCCTGGTGATAACGTAAGCGTTACAGTAAACTTGATTTATCCTGTTGCTCTTAACCTTGGTCTTCGTTTTGCTATTCGCGAAGGTGGACGTACAGTAGGTGCAGGTCAGATCACAGAGATACTTGACTAATTTTTAGCAAAATAGAAAGGTTGAAAATGGTTTAATACTGTTTTCAACCTTTTATACGGGTGTAGCTCAGTTGGTAGAGCACTGGTCTCCAAAACCAGGTGTCGGGAGTTCGAGTCTCTCCTCCCGTGCATATCCGGAAATTTCAACCCGGTTTAACCGAATATAACATGAAGAAGATAAAAGCCTATTTTCAGGAAGTTCACAGTGAGTTGGTTCATAAAACATCTTGGCCAACCTGGGCAGAATTGCAGAACAGCGCTGTAGTAGTTATGATAGCATCACTCATCATAGCATTAGTTATTTTCGCTATGGATATTTCTTTTGATTCATTGCTCGAGTGGTTCTACAAAAAATTGTACTAAAACCGGGAGAACATTATCAGGATGAACGACAATGATAAAAAATGGTATGTACTCAGAGCAATTGGAGGGAAAGAGAAAAAAGTTAAAGAGTACATCGAAAGCGAGGTAACAAACCTCAATTTACAGGATTTCGTTACCCAGGTTTTGATTCCTACCGAAAAGGTGTACCAAATCCGAAATGGGAAAAAGATAAGTAAAGAACGGAACTACTTTCCAGGGTATGTTATTATTGAAGCTGCCCTGGTAGGCGAAGTACCTCACATATTAAGGAATATACCCAATGTAATTGGATTTTTAAGTGACAGGAATGATGTTCCTACTCCGCTTCGCCTTTCTGAAGTAAACAGGATACTGGGTAAAGTTGATGAATTATCTGAAACCGCTGAGGAAATCAATATACCATTTTTTGTTGGTGAAACAATAAAGGTTACCGATGGACCTTTTAATGGTTTTAACGGTGTAATTGAAGAAGTAAACGAGGAAAAGCGCAAGCTTAAAGTAATGGTTAAAATTTTTGGCCGTAAAACACCTCTTGAATTAAGTTTTTTACAGGTGGAAAAAGAGTAAATGCACCATTTAGTAGCGGGGCTTCCAGGATAAAATTTTCTTTTTTATCTCTACAAATGTAAGGCTGCTCGAAAAAACCTGATTTTTAATAACCAATACGTATTTGCTAAAATGGCTAAAGAAGTAGAAACATTTATCAAACTTCAGATTAAAGGTGCCGCCGCAAATCCATCTCCTCCTGTTGGCCCTGCATTGGGTTCTAAGGGAGTGAATATTATGGAATTTTGTAAGCAATTCAATGCCAGAACCCAGGAAAAAGCCGGTAAGGTTTTACCTGTGGTTATTACTGTTTATAAGGACAAATCATTTGAATTTGTAATTAAAACACCCCCTGCAGCAATACAACTCATGGAAATGACCAAAATTAAATCTGGTTCAGCAGAGCCAAACCGGAAAAAAGTTGGGTCGGTTTCATGGGATCAGGTAAAAACAATTGCTGAGGACAAAATGGCTGACATGAATTGTTTTACCCTGGATTCTGCAATGAGCATGGTTGCCGGAACCGCTAGAAGTATGGGAATTACAGTTGAAGGAGAATTCCCAGGTAAAAACTAAAAAACCTGTTTTTAAAGATGACAAAATTAACAAAAAATAGGAAGTTAGCTTTAACAAAAATCGACTCAAACAAGGTGTATCCTGTTAATGAAGCAATACAGCTTGTAAAGGAGATAACCACCACAAAATTTGACGCTTCTGTTGATATAGATATCCGTTTGGGTGTTGATCCTCGTAAAGCTAATCAAATGGTACGTGGGGTAGTTAGTCTTCCAAATGGTACAGGTAAACAAACACGAGTTTTAGTGCTTTGTACACCTGACAAGGAAGCCGAAGCTAAAAGTTCCGGTGCCGATTATGTGGGTCTTGACGAATACATCGAAAAAATTAAAGAAGGTTGGACCGATGTTGATGTTATTATTACCATGCCCAGTGTTATGGGTAAAGTAGGTGCTTTGGGTCGGATATTAGGACCACGTGGCTTAATGCCAAATCCCAAAAGCGGAACTGTTACAATGGAAATTGGGAAAGCAGTTCAGGAAGTAAAGGCCGGTAAAATTGATTTCAAAGTAGATCGTTACGGTATTGTACACTCTACGGTTGGCAAGGTATCATTCTCTGTTGAAAAATTAGGAGAAAATGTACAGGAATTTGTAGGAGTAATTCAGAAATTGAAACCATCTGCAGCCAAAGGTGTTTATATCAAAAGCATCTTTTTGTCAAGTACAATGAGTCCTGGTATTCATGTTGAACCCAAATCTCTTGGGGTTTAATAATATTGTTAACTTGCGAATTTGGAATCATGAAAAAGACAGAAAAAAGCACCATAATTAATGACCTGACTTCGAAAATTGGGGAGTATAATCATTTTTATGTGACAGATACTACCGGTTTGAATGCAGGGGATACAAGTAATCTTCGTCGTCTCTGTTTCAAGAAGGAAGTAAAAATGGTTGTTGTAAAAAACACCCTTTTTAAAAAAGCTATTGAGCAGAGTGAGAAACAAATAGTAGGACTTGATGTGGCCCTTAAAGGTACATCTGCTGTTCTATTCTCCAATACCGGAAATCTTCCGGCAAAACTCATCAAAGAGTTCCGTAAAAAAGGCAAAGTGCCCGTTTTTAAAGGGGCTTTTGTTGAAGAGTCGGTTTATTTAGGAGAAAACCAATTTGATTCATTGTTAAATATTAAGTCTAAAGAGGAATTAATTGGAGATGTAATAGCATTGTTACAATCACCAATTAAGAATGTAATTGGAGGTCTTCAATCAGGAGGAAATACTATACATGGACTACTTAAGACTTTAGGTGAAAAAAAATAACGAATTACTAATAGAAATTTATTAACACTTACAAAAATGGCAGATATCAAAAAGCTTGCAGAAGAATTAGTGAATTTAACTGTAAAAGAAGTTAACGAACTTGCAGGAATTCTTAAAGATGAATATGGCATTGAACCGGCCGCAGCTGCTGTGGCTGTAGCTGCTGCTCCCGCTGCCGGTGGAGCTGGAGACGAAGTTGCCGTACAAACTGAATTTGACGTAATTCTTAAGTCTGCCGGTGGATCAAAATTGGCCATCGTTAAATTAGTTAAAGAAATGACCGGTGTAGGTTTGAAAGAAGCCAAAGAATTGGTTGATAAAGCCCCTACTGCAATCAAAGAAAAAGTTACAAAAGAAGAGGCTGAAGCACTTAAATCTCAATTAGAAGAAGCTGGAGCAGAAGTTGAACTTAAGTAATCTGATAACCTGAATAAGGGAACGGTTTAGGAACCCACCGTGGGCGCCTAAACCTTTTTATGCTTATATGTTATTAAGTTCATTAATTCAATTATAGATGACTCCAAATACTGCCGAAAGGATTAGTTTTGCTACCATCAAGAATCAGTTACTTTACCCTGATTTTCTTGAGGTTCAATTAAAGTCTTTCCGTGAATTTTTTCAGTTGGGTTCAACACCCGAAGAGCGGAAAATGGAAGGGTTAAACCAGGTATTTCTTGAGAATTTCCCGATTACCGATACCCGGAATAATTTTGTTCTTGAGTTTTTAGATTATTACATTGACCCTCCAAGGTACACCATTCAGGAATGTATTGAGCGAGGGCTAAGTTATAGTGTGCCACTTAAAGCCAAATTAAAACTTTATTGTACAGATCCTGAACATGAGGATTTTGACACAGTAGTCCAGGATGTTTATTTGGGTACTGTTCCATATATGACCGATAAAGGTAGTTTCATCATTAATGGGGCAGAACGTGTTGTGGTTTCACAATTACACCGTTCTCCAGGGGTGTTTTTCGGGCAGAGTATTCATGCAAACGGTACAAAGTTGTATTCAGCCAGAATTATTCCGTTGAAAGGTTCATGGATTGAATTTGCAACTGACATTAATAACGTTATGTATGCATACATTGACCGGAAAAAGAAACTTCCGGTAACAACGTTGTTAAGAGCAATTGGTTACGAAGGAGATAAAAACATCCTTGAAATTTTTGACCTTGCCGATGAAATTAAAGTTTCTAAAGCTACCCTGAAAAAATTAGTTGGTCGGAAATTAGCAGCCAGGGTATTAAAAACCTGGATTGAAGATTTTGTTGACGAAGATACAGGTGAAGTTGTTTCTATTGAAAGAAATGAAGTTATAGTTGACAGGGAAACAGTTCTTGAAAATGAACATGTTGATGAAATTGTTGACTCCGGGGCTAAAGCAATATTACTTCATAAAGAGCAGCAAAATCTGTCTGATTACGCGATAATTTACAACACACTTCAAAAAGATCCATGTAACTCAGAAAAGGAAGCCGTTGTACATATTTACAGACAACTACGGAACGCTGAACCACCAGATGAAGCTACAGCCCGTGATGTAATTGATAAACTATTCTTTTCAGATAAACGTTACGATCTTGGTGATGTAGGTCGTTATAGAATCAATAAGAAATTAAGTCTTTCAACCGACTTAGATATCAAAGTCTTAACCAAAGATGACATCATCGCTATTATCAAGTATTTAATTGAGTTAATTAACTCAAAAACTGATGTTGATGATATCGACCATTTGAGCAACCGTAGAGTTAGAACTGTTGGGGAGCAGTTGGCAAACCAGTTTGGTGTTGGTTTGGCCCGTATGGCACGTACAATTCGTGAACGTATGAATGTTCGCGACAATGAAGTGTTTACGCCAATTGACCTTATTAACAGTAAAACTCTTTCATCGGTTATTAACAGCTTCTTTGGAACAAATGCCCTATCTCAGTTTATGGATCAAACAAATCCATTAGCCGAGATTACGCATAAACGCAGAATGTCAGCCCTGGGACCCGGTGGTTTGTCAAGAGAGCGTGCCGGTTTTGAGGTACGTGACGTGCATTATACCCACTATGGCCGTTTATGTCCGATTGAAACACCTGAAGGCCCTAACATTGGGTTAATTTCATCATTGTGTGTTTATGCAAAAATTAATGAGCTTGGTTTTATTGAGACTCCATACAGGCAGGTTACTGAAAAACAGGTTGACCTTACAAATGAGGGAGTACTTTATTTGACCGCAGAGGAAGAGGAAGCTAAAACAATTGCCCAGGCAAATGCACCATTGAATAACGATGGATTTTTTGTTAATCCCAGGGTAAAGGCAAGGCTTGAAGGGGACTTTCCCGTTGTTGAACCATCTGATGTTAAGCTAATGGACGTGGCTCCAAATCAAATTGCCTCTGTTGCTGCATCGCTTATCCCTTTTCTTGAGCATGATGATGCCAACCGTGCATTAATGGGTTCAAATATGATGCGCCAGGCGGTTCCCTTGTTGAGACCTGAAGCGCCAATTGTTGGTACAGGCCTTGAAGGAATTTTGATACATGACTCACGTACACAGATTGTTGCTGAAGGTAATGGTATTGTTGAATACGTTGATGCAGATGAGATTGTAGTTCGCTACGATTTATCAGATGATGAGAAATTTACAAGTTTTGATCCTGAAACAAAAAGGTATAACATTGTAAAGTTTCTAAAAACAAACCAAAACACATGTATAAATCTTAAACCGCTTGTTAAAAAGGGAGATAAGGTTGAACGCGGACAAATTATGACCGAAGGATATGGTACCGATAATGGAGAATTGGCCCTTGGACGCAACCTAAAAGTTGCTTTTATGCCTTGGAAAGGTTACAATTTTGAGGATGCAATTGTTCTAAATGAGAAGCTGGTTAGGGAAGATATCTTTACTTCGGTGCATATTGATGAATATTCTCTTGAAGTACGGGATACTAAACGGGGCCTTGAAGAATTAACTTCTGACATTCCAAATGTTAGTGAAGAAGCTACCAAAGACCTTGATGAAAACGGACTCATAAGAATAGGGGCCCATGTTAAACCGGGAGATATATTAATTGGAAAAATAACCCCAAAAGGAGAAAGTGATCCAACGCCTGAAGAAAAATTACTTAGAGCTATATTCGGTGAAAAGGCCGGCGATGTTAAAGATGCATCATTAAAAGCCACACCATCGCTTTCGGGTGTTGTTATAGATAAAAAGTTATTTTCAAGAGTAATAAAAGATAAAAAAGCCAGGAACACCGAAAAACCTCATATATTGAAAATTGATGAGGATTTTAAAAGGTCTGTCGGTGATTTAACCAATAGATTAGTTGACAAATTGTTTGCTCTTATAAATGGTAAAACAAGCCAGGGCGTTAAAGACTATCTTGGGGTAGATATTATTTCAAAAGGGACAAAATTTACTCTTAAAATATTACAGGATATTGACTATATGAATGTGAATCCAAATAAATGGACTACCGATAAGGACAAAAATGACCTTGTTCAAAAGGTAATCCACAACTACAGGATTCGTTATAAAGAGTATGAAGCTAAGGAAAAGAGGCAGAAGTACAATGTAACCATTGGTGATGAATTACCAGCAGGAATTGTTCAGTTAGCCAAAGTTTACATCGCCAAAAAACGTAAAATTACTGTTGGTGATAAAATGGCAGGCCGTCATGGGAATAAAGGTATCGTTTCAAGAATCGTTCGTCAGGAAGATATGCCTTTCCTTGAAGATGGGACCACGGTGGATATAGTATTAAACCCACTTGGTGTACCATCAAGGATGAACCTTGGCCAGATTTACGAAACAGTATTAGGATGGGCAGGTAAGGTACTTGGAGTTAAGTTTGCAACTCCTATTTTTGACGGAGCCTCTGAGGAAGACCTTGAGAAATTTACCCAGGAAGCCGGAATACCAAAATTTGGAAAAACTTTCCTTTATGATGGTGGTACTGGTGACCGTTTTCACCAGCCTGCAACCGTTGGGGTAATTTACATGCTGAAACTCGGACACATGATTGAAGATAAAATGCATGCCCGTTCAATTGGTCCTTACTCATTAATTACACAACAACCGTTGGGTGGTAAGGCTCAGTTTGGAGGTCAGCGTTTTGGAGAAATGGAGGTGTGGGCTCTTGAAGCTTTCGGTGCAGCTCATATTTTGCAGGAAATTTTGACTGTAAAATCAGATGATGTAATCGGAAGGGCTAAAGCTTATGAAGCTATCGTAAAAGGCGACCCGATGCCACTTCCGGGAATCCCGGAATCCCTAAACGTATTACTGCATGAAATGCGTGGGTTGGGACTCAGTGTTAATCTTGATTAATCTTACCGGGTGAGTTCCTCTTATGGGGTTCGCCACGGTTCTTTTATTTAATTATCTAATACTCTATTATATATGGCATTCAGGAGAGATCAGAAAGTCAAGAGTAATTTTACCCAAATCTCAATTGGTTTGGCATCGCCGGAAGAAATTCTTGAGCGTTCAAGCGGGGAAGTTTTAAAACCGGAAACAATTAATTACCGTACTTATAAACCTGAAAGAGACGGATTATTTTGTGAGAGAATATTTGGCCCTGTAAAGGATTATGAGTGTCATTGTGGAAAATACAAGCGAATCAGGTACCGGGGTATTGTATGTGATCGTTGTGGCGTGGAAGTAACTGAGAAAAAAGTCAGAAGGGAACGGATGGGACATATTTCCCTGGTTGTTCCTGTTGCCCACATTTGGTATTTCCGTTCATTACCAAACAAAATTGGCTACCTGTTGGGTTTGCCATCGAAAAAACTTGATGCCATTATTTATTACGAAAGATATGTTGTAATTAATCCTGGTGTTAAAGAAGTTGATGGTTTAAATACAATGGACTTCCTAACCGAGGAAGAATACCTTGATATTATTGATTCATTGCCAAAAGGAAATCAGCATTTGGATGACGATGATCCAAATAAATTTATTGCCCGTATGGGTGCTGATGCCTTACATATGTTACTTGCCAGATTAGATCTTGATGAGTTATCTTATGATTTAAGGCACAAGGCTAATACCGAAACTTCCCAACAACGTAAAAACGAAGCTTTAAAACGTTTGCAGGTTGTTGAGTCGTTCCGTGAATCCAAGGGCGTTAACCGTCCAGAGTGGATGGTTGTTAAGGTTGTACCGGTAATACCACCAGAATTGCGCCCACTTGTTCCTTTGGATGGTGGCCGTTTTGCTACCTCCGACCTTAATGATTTATATCGTCGGGTTATAATTAGAAACAACCGATTAAAGCGACTTATTGAAATAAAAGCCCCTGAGGTAATCCTGCGTAACGAAAAAAGGATGCTACAGGAGTCAGTTGATTCTCTATTCGATAACTCACGTAAATCAAATGCTGTTAAAACTGACGCAAACCGTCCGCTAAAATCATTAAGTGATAGTTTGAAAGGTAAACAGGGCCGTTTCAGGCAGAATTTATTAGGGAAAAGGGTTGACTATTCAGCCCGTTCGGTAATTGTTATCGGACCAGAGTTAAATATGCATGAATGCGGATTGCCAAAGGATATGGCAGCTGAACTTTACAAACCTTTTATTATTAGAAAGCTAATTGAACGAGGAATTGTAAAAACAGTTAAATCAGCAAAAAAAATAGTGGACCGTAAGGATCCGGTTGTATGGGATATACTTGAGAATGTATTAAAAGGGCACCCTGTACTGCTGAACCGCGCACCAACCCTACACCGATTAGGTATCCAGGCATTTCAGCCAAAATTGATAGAAGGAAAGGCAATTCAATTGCATCCTCTTTCTTGTGCTGCTTTTAACGCCGACTTTGACGGTGACCAGATGGCTGTTCACCTGCCATTGGGTAATTCCGCAATCCTGGAGGCACAAATGTTAATGCTTGGATCGCAAAACATCCTCAATCCTGCTAATGGTGCGCCAATTACAGTTCCATCACAGGATATGGTACTGGGATTATATTATATGACCAAATCGCGTCAGGGTGCTTTAGGAGAAGGTTTGTTGTTTTATTCGCCTGAGGAGGCAAAAATTGCTTACAATGAAAAAAGAGTAGCTTTACATGCAAATGTAAAAGTGAAAACCCCCGATTTGGATGAGAATGGTAAGTTGGTAATTAAAACGATTGATACAACCATAGGCAGGATTTTGTTTAATGAGGTAGTTCCTGAAGAAGTGGGTTATATAAATGAGCTTTTAACAAAAAAAGCCTTACGTGATATAATCGGCGATGTACAAAAAGTTTGCGGAACCCCAAAAACAGCTTCATTTTTGGATAATATTAAAAACCTTGGTTATAAGATGGCCTTTGAAGGAGGACTATCATTCAACCTTGACGATGTAATTATACCAAAAGAAAAGGGGGATCTTGTAGCAGAAGGTTACCAGGAAGTTGAAGAAGTAATGAATAACTATAACATGGGATTCATTACCAATAACGAAAGGTACAATGCAATTATTGATATTTGGACGCACGTAAATGCCCGTTTGACACAAATATTAATGCACCAGCTAAGCAATGACCAACAGGGTTTCAACTCTGTTTACATGATGCTTGATTCTGGTGCAAGGGGTTCTAAAGAACAGATCAGGCAGTTGTCGGGTATGAGGGGGTTGATGGCCAAACCACAAAAATCCGGTACTGAGGGAGGTCAGATTATAGAAAACCCGATTTTATCAAACTTTAAAGAGGGATTATCTGTACTTGAGTACTTTATATCAACGCACGGAGCACGGAAAGGTTTGGCCGATACAGCACTAAAAACTGCTGATGCAGGATATCTGACCAGAAGGCTGGTTGATGTGTCACAGGATGTCATTGTAACAGAAGAGGATTGCGGCACTCTAAGAGGATTAACAGCTTCATCGCTTAAAAATAATGAGGAGGTAGTAGCCTCATTATATGATAGAATTCTCGGAAGGGTTTCCGTGCATGATGTTTACAATCCAAGCACAGGTGAAATAATCCTAAAGGCTGGTCAGGAAATAGCTGAAGAAGAAGCACGGATTATTGAGTCATCACCCATTGAAAGAGTTGAAATACGGTCAGTATTAACATGTGAATCAAAAAAAGGTATTTGTTCAAAGTGTTACGGCCGTAACCTTGCAACCGGAAGATTGGTCCATAATGGCGAAGCTGTTGGTGTAATTGCTGCACAGTCAATTGGGGAGCCTGGTACTCAGCTTACCCTTAGAACATTCCACGTGGGTGGTACTGCATCTAATATAACTTCTGAAAACAGTCTTCTTGCCCGTTACGACGGTATTGTCGAGATTGATGAACTCAGAACCGTGCCTTCAGTTACCGAAGATGGTAAAGATATTGACGTTGTAATTGGGCGTTTGGCTGAAATGCGGATTGTTGATAAAAACACAGGGATTGCTTTAACAACCCAGCCCATTCCTTATGGTGCCAAATTATTTATTAAGAATGGCACCACAGTTAAAAAAGGTGATATGATCTGTGAATGGGATCCATGGAATGCCTTGATTATAAGTGAAAAATCCGGAAAAATTGCATTTGAGAATCTCATTGACGGGGTAACTTTTAAAGAAGAGTCAGATGAACAGACCGGATTCAGGGAAAAGGTTATAATTGAAACAAGGGATAAAACCAAAAACCCGGGAGTACAGATTTTGGATACCAGTGGAGAAGTTCTGAGGATTTATAACCTTCCTGTTGGCGCACACATATCAGTTAATGAAAATGACGAAATTAAACAGGGCGAGATTATAGCTAAAATTCCACGAGCTGTTGGTAGGGCTGGTGATATAACTGGTGGTTTACCAAGGATTACCGAACTTTTTGAAGCTCGTAACCCTTCTAACCCTGCAGTTGTTTCTGAAATTGATGGTGAAGTTGCCTTTGGGAAAATCAAACGTGGAAACCGTGAAGTGGTAGTAACATCCAAGATTGGGGAAATTAAAAAATACCTTGTTCCTTTATCCAAGCAAATTCTTGTTCAGGAAAATGATTATGTAAGAGCAGGTACTCCTCTTTCAGATGGAGCTATTACCCCGTCTGACATTCTTGCGATTAAAGGGCCAACTGCCGTACAGGAATATATTGTAAACGAAGTACAGGATGTTTATCGCCTGCAGGGGGTAAAAATTAACGACAAACACTTCGAAATAATTGTTCGTCAAATGATGCGTAAAGTTGAAATTGATGATCAGGGTGATACAAGATTTCTTGAAAAACAGGTTGTGGATAAGATTGAGTTTATGCATGAGAATGACGAGATTTGGGGCAAAATGGTTGTTGAAGAACCAGGGGATTCACAAACTCTTCGTTCAGGGCAGATTATTACTGCCAGGAGATTAAGGGATGAAAATTCTCAATTAAAACGACGTGACCTTAAATTAGTACAGGCAAGGGAAGCAGTTCCGGCTACTTCGAGCCAGGTTCTTCAGGGAATTACCCGCGCGGCATTACAAACTCAAAGTTTTATGTCGGCTGCATCATTTCAGGAAACTACCAAGGTTCTTAATGAAGCCGCAATTCAAGGCAAAATTGATAATCTGGAAGGGTTAAAGGAAAATGTAATTTGCGGGCATCTTATTCCGGCCGGTACAGGTTTGCGCCAGTATGACAAGATAATTGTCGGATCGAAGGAAGAATATGATAAATTGGTTTCTGGTAAAAGGGAAACTGAAGGTGTTTATCAATAAAAAGTTTTAAGACTTTAATAAGAAAGGGGAGCCAAAAGCTTCCCTTTTTTTATGAGTGTGTCAATTCATTTCAATATCTTTAACAACTTTATCGCGTAAATTTAAGGTTGATTACAACCAAATGAATTTTTGTAGAACTTTAATTTTTATTTAATTAAATAATATGGAAGATCAAAAAAATAACCAACAGTTATCCATTGAGATTAATGAGGAAACAGGGCAGGGGATATATTCAAATCTTGCAATAATAAGTCATTCTCCGTCTGAATTCGTTATTGACTTTGTACGTGTTATGCCAGGTGTGCCCAAAGCATCTGTTAAATCAAGAATTATTTTGACCCCGGAACATGCTAAAAGGTTATTATTGGCCTTAAAGGAGAATATCACAAGGTTTGAGGCCCAGTTTGGAGCCATAAAGAAAATTGATGACGGAGGTAATTTTAATCCAATGGTATTTGGCGGACCGGGTGGCCAGGCATAATAAAATATTGTTGATTAGTTAATTAAGATAAGAGACATGTACCGGACTATAATTATTCCATTATTATTTATGATTTTCTCATGTATGGGAACTGGTTCAGCAGAAAAAATTCCTGAAACAAAAGATATAGTAAAAACTCCTGAGGATATATACAAAATAAGTTCTGCCTGGGTTGATTCAGTTTACCAGATACTTTCTCCTGATGAACGTATTTCGCAACTTTTTTGGCTCTCTATTGAATCAGCAGATAATACAGGTTTATTCGACCGGTATCTGAAACAAGTTAATGAGTTAAAGCCTGGAGGAATAATTTTGTTCGGAATGTCACCGGTACGGGCCTTGGAGGTGATAAAAACCATGCAACAGCAATCACGGATACCCTTGCTCGTTTCCATTGATGGCGAAAATGGACCTGCGATGAGATTAAAGGGGTTGATTGCTTTTCCCAATGCCATGACTTTAGGCGCAATACAGGATGATAGCCTTATTTATGAATTAGGAATAGAAATTGCAAGACAATGCAGGTTGTTGGGAATACACGTAAATCTGGCACCTGTTGCAGATGTAAACAGTAATCCGGCTAACCCTGTAATTGGTACACGGTCGTTCGGTGAAAACCCTGATAATGTGTCACGTAAATCAACAGCATATGCAAAAGGATTACAATATGGAGGAGTGATGGCAGTTGGTAAACATTTCCCGGGACATGGAGATACTGATACCGATTCTCATAAAACATTGCCCTATTTAAACCACAGTCGCGAACGGTTGGAAAAAGTGGAACTTTATCCTTTTCAATCGTTAATAAACGAGGGGATATGGGGAATTATGAGTGCACATCTTGAAGTTCCGGCGCTTGAAAATCGAAAAGGGATACCATCAAGTTTTTCTTCCTTCATTTTAAAAAATGAATTAAGAAAGAACATGGGATTTAGAGGACTGATAATAACAGATGCAGTTAATATGAAAGGTGCAAAAATTATGGGGACTCCTGGAGTGGTTGATGCGTTGGCACTTGCAGCAGGTAATGATATAGTGGAATTTACTGAAAATCTTCCCGAGGCCATAAACCAGGTAAAGATGTTGATTGAATCAGGGATACTGACATGGAAGGATATTGAGGAAAAGTGCAGGCGGACATTATCTTTTAAATATTTTCTTACAAAGGATAACAATATGGTATCTGGTTCAGATTCGGTTTATGAAAAAATTAACACCATTGAAGCAAATAAATTAAACGCAAGGTTGTATCAAAATTCTGTTACTATACTTAAAAACACCGAGAATTTATTTCCGGTGAAACCAAATTCCGGGGTAAAAACTGCAGTGGTTGTATTGGGAGAGGTTCCGGAATTAATAACGGCCATAAAATCAGGAGCTGATTTCCCTGTTTATGAGCTTTCCTTATCCAGCCGTGCTCACTTTGAAAAAGTATTGTTATCAGTAAAGGATTTTGACAGGTATATTATTGTTATTGGTGATTCTAAATGGGGGAGATTGGCTGAAAATAGTCAGGGAAAAAACAAAATTATGGAACTTGCATTAAAAAAAGAATCAGTGGTTATATTCCTTGGAAACGCTTACCATTTAAATAGATGGAATAAATTTAAAGATGCACCAGGATTGGTAATACAATACCAAAATTGTACCGAGGCCCAAAAAGCTATTTATAAAGTTGTATTTGAAGGAAAAAAAGCTAATGGAAGATTACCCGTATCCATAGGAAATCTATTCAGTGAAGGCGATGGTTACAATTTAGGAAATTAATTTTATTAAAATTG